>LGGY01000036.1 GCA_001509335.1 Fidelibacterota bacterium 46_43 | reverse complement strand
CTGGCGTCGCTTCGCTCCTGGCGAATCAATCAAATCAATCTATTCAATCGAATCAATCTGCTGTCGACTTTTCGACTGTTGACTGTCGACTGATGGCTGTTCACTGCTTATCACGGAGGAGGCAATTGACTTTCGACCACCCTGTTTTCCTCCCTATTCCCACGCATAAGGTGTTTCCTGGTACACATAATAGTTTAGCCAGTTTGAAAAAAGCAGACTGGCATGTGCCCGCCAGGATACCCGGGGTGTTTTGAAAGGATCGTTTTCAGGAAAATAATTTTTAGGAATCTCAATGGGAAGTCCTGCGGCTTTGTCCCGTTCATACTCCTTTTTCAAAGTATTTGCACTGTATTCGGGATGTCCTGTAATAAAAATCTGTCTACCGTTTTTACCGGCAATGATTCCAGGTCCGGCTTCCGGAGAAATGGCAAGGGTTTTAAGGTCTGGGACAGATAGAATGTCCTCTTGCCGGATTTCAGTATGGCGACTGTGAGGCATCATGAAACAGTCATCAAATCCACGAAATAGGGGTGTGGTTTTCGGAAGGACGGTATGAGAGAATATTCCGAAACACTTTTTCTCCAGGGGATATTTGGGAATCCCATAAAAATGATGGAGACCGGCTTGGGCTGCCCAGCAAAGGTAGAGTGAGGAAGTGACATGATCTGTTGTCCATTCCATGATGGATTGCAATTCCTGCCAATACGTTACTTTTTCAAAGGGAAGGGTTTCAACAGGGGCGCCTGTAATGATCATCCCGTCGTAGCGGCGTTCCCGGATATCCTCAAAGGTGTGGTAAAATTGTTCCAGATGTTCACGGGGGGTGTTTTTGGATTCATGAGTGGACATGTGCAGAAGTTCCAACTCCACCTGCAGAGGGGTATTGGAAAGTATCCGAATGAGATCGGTTTCTGTTACAATTTTCAAAGGCATCAAGTTTAAAACCAGGAGTCGTAATGGCCGTATATCCTGGTGGGTTGCCCGGCTTTCCGTCATGACGAATATGTTCTCTTTCCGGAGTGTGGTAATGGCTGGGAGTTTATCAGGGACATTCACCGGCATAAGGGTCTCCTTTATATTTTTTCTAAAGCCTGGTCCAGATCTTCCAGGATGTCATCAATATGTTCAATACCTACAGAAAGCCGGAGCATATTGGGGTAAATCCCTCCGGCCCGCTGTTCTGATTCTGTCATCTGCTGATGGGTTGTACTGGCCGGATGGATGATAAGAGTTTTGGCATCGCCCACGTTTGCCAGATGACTGATCAGATCCAAATGATGGATCAATTCAGACGCCTTATCCTTACCTCCTTTGATGCGGAACGTCAACACACCTCCATATCCATGTTCCAGATACTTTTTGGCCAGGGAGTGGTAAGGATTATCCGGCAGACCGGGATAATTGACGGATTCAATTTTCCGGTGCTTTACCAACCATTCTGCCACAGCCAGGGCATTATCGGCATGTCGTTGTGCCCGCAGACTTAACGTTTCCAAACCCTGTAGCAGAAGAAAGGCATTGAAAGGGGAGAGGGCGGGGCCGATATCCCGGAGTCCTTCTACCCGGGCACGAATGGCAAAGGCAATATTGCCATGTGAACTCTTTTCGCCGAATGTTTCCCAGAAATTCAGTCCGTGATATCCTTCGGAAGGTTCTGAAAAGAAGGGATAACGTCCATTACTCCAGTTGAAATTACCCCCGTCAATTAAAATCCCTCCGATGGATGTCCCATGACCTCCGATCCATTTGGTCGCCGAAGCGGTGACAATGTTTGCCCCGTGTGTCAAGGGTCGACAGTAATATCCACCAGCTCCAAAGGTATTATCAACTATCAGGGGGATTTGGTGTGTTTTGGCAAGGGCGGAGAGACCTTCAAAATCGGGAATACTAAATTCCGGATTGCCGATGGTTTCCGTATAAAGAGCTTTTGTTGTCTTGTCTATCAAACGAGACATGGCTTCCGTTGAGTCATTTTCAGCAAAGCGAACAGTTATGCCTAAACGTTTCAAAGCAATTTTAAATTGAATATAGGTTCCACCATATAAAAATGGTGAGGAAACGACAGAATCTCCTGCTTCAAGGATGGTGATGAGAGCCAGGAATTGGGCGGACATCCCCGAAGCCGTAGCGACAGCAGCAGTTCCTCCTTCAAGGGCTGCCATGCGCTTTTCAAAAACATCGGTCGTAGGATTCATCATACGTGTGTAGATATTGCCGAATTTCTTCAGCTCGAAAAGATCCGCCCCATGCTGTGTACTTTCGAAAGTATAGGAGGAAGTTTGATAGATGGGAACGGCCCGGGCATGGGTTACCGGATCAGGTGTATGCCCCGCATGAAGCTGCAATGTTTCAAATCTGTATGGCTTATTTTTCATAATTCCTCCTGTCGAATCTTTTTTTTAAAAACAGTTTGTATGAACAACCCCCACCTTCAGAAACCTGAAATAAACAGCAGTCTTGAAGCAAGTCTGATTGAAGAAGGGACGCAGGGATTACCTATCCCGTGTATATAAACGGGCTTAGGAATGATGTACTATTGTTCTTCCGGCATCAGAATCCACAGAACTACATAAACAAGAATTCCGGGGAAAACAGATGATAAGAGGGAAATAACAACGAATGCAATCCGTAGCGCAGTGACATCCCAGCCTAACCAGCCTGCCAGTCCTGCCAACACGCCGGCAATCATTCGGTCCTGACGGGATCTCTGTAAGGGTTTGTTGTTCATGATTTCTCCTTTGTCCTGCTTAAAGTTTAAAATAAAAAATTTTATCCTGCAATCATATTGAAATGGGTGATGTTATGTATTGTATAAAATGACTTGCAAATATATGCATAATACTGGTAATTTCACATAAAGCAAAATACAAGTGTAACACAAACAAGGAGGGAATCTTGAAAACACTAAACTTGCTGATCGTTGTTGTTTTATGTCTGGTTTCCGTTACGGCTTTCGCCGGAGGGATTATGACGAACACGAATCAAAGTGCTCAGTTTACCCGGACAATGAACAGAAATGCTTCCACAGACCTGGATGCTGTCTATTACAATCCTGCCGGTTTGTCCAGATTAAATGACGGACTTTACTTCCATATAAGTAACCAAATGATCTGGCAGACCAAGACCGTCATCAATGACCTGCCTACATTGAACCGTGATGAATTTGTCGGGGATGTCTTTGCTCCCCTGTTTCCCAATCTTTATTTTGCCTACAAAAGCGGGAAAATAGCCGTGTCCGGCGGTTTTGAACCCATTGGCGGAGGCGGTAGTGCCATCTATGAAGACGGGCTCCCGTCTTTTGAAATGCCTGTCTCAGGACTGGTTCCCCAACTGGGAGTCCAGGGTTATAAACTGGATACGGAATTTGAGGGCTCCTCTGTCTATTATGCCGGTCAGGCCGGCTTAACCTACAAGCTGAGTGATATGATCTCACTGGCTGTCGGTGGCAGGGTTGTCATGGCGAAAAATACCTATGACGGATATCTGAGAGATATTATGGTGACTGCAGATGGTACCAACTGGGTCACACCCGGGGCTTATCTGACCGGTGTGGCCAACACACTCTCTGCTACCGCTTCCGGCCTTCAACCGATTATTGATGCCAATGCCGGTAGTTTTACACTTCCTCAGCTTCAGGCTGCCGGTCATTTAACGGCTGAACAAGTAACCCAGCTTGAAGGCGGATTGACAAGTCTTGGGTACGATCCCAGTGGTTTGACTGCCGCACAGGTACAGGGTATTTACAGCGGTGCGGCTGCGGCAACCAGTAATCAGGTTCCCGTTGTGGAAGCTGCTACTGCCGATGTGGAAGTGGAGGCTGCCCAGGATGCCACGGGCTTCAGTCCCATTTTCAGTGCCTTTTTTACTCCCCTTGAAGGACTTGATATTGCCCTGCGCTATGAGATGAAAACTGAGCTGACTCTGAAGAATGATACGGAAGTGGATGGCTCCGGAATGTTTCCAGACGGTGCAGAAACTCATGCCGATATGCCGGCTATGTTGGCCATGGGTATGGCCTATCAGGTGGTGCCCAAACTTCGTGTTGAAGGAAATTTCAATTATTATTTCAACGAAGGTGTAAACTGGGACGGCAAAGAAGAGAAGGTTGATAACGGGATTGAATTTGGTGTTGCCTTTGAATATAACCTGTCTGATAAACTCCTTGTCAGTGCCGGATATTCTTATGCTGACCAGAAAGTAACTCCCGAATATCAGACCGATCTCAGCTATAGCCTGCCTTCCAACACACTGGCCGGTGGTTTTGGCTATAAGGTGAGTCCGAAACTTATGATCAATGCCGGTATCCTTAATACATTCTATGATGAAGGCGAAAAGACTACTCCAACCTATACCGAAACCTATCAGAAAACAAATCTTAACGTGGGTGTGGGATTTGATTATTCGTTTTAAGAGTTTAGAGTGTTGAGTGATGAGTACTGAGTTGGAGTTATGAGTTAAGAGTTCGGTATTATAGCTTATAAAGAAAGGCGCCTGATCAGGCGCCTTTCTTATAATGAAGAATGAAGAATGAAGAATGATGAATTGAATTTATGAATTATGAATTGGGCTTAGTGGGTCAATGAATGTATAATTCCAAATTTCTTCATTATCATTTCATTTTAAATTTATCATTCATCACTCTGGAAGCCATTCTTTCAGCAATGTCCCGGCATATTTCGTAGTCCTTTTCTAAAGCCCGGTATTTGGCTTCATGGGGAGGGGAAATCAGTTCTAATCCGGAAGCTTCAGCAAAACGGATCAGATTTTTTACACCGCCCCCACTCCAGGTAGCTGTCCCAAAAAGACTTAAAAGTCTGTTTTTTATGTGTAACTGCTCCAATTTGTTTGTGAGGGCTTCGACTGTGGGAAAGAGTCCGTTGTTGTAAGCGGGACTTCCGATAATGAGTCCTCTGTATTTCCAGATGTCACTCAGGATATAGGAGAGATGGGTTTTTGACGCATCATAGACTTTTACATGCCGGATCCCTGCCAGGATAAGCTCCCGGGCAATATATTCTGCCATCCGCTCCGTCCGGCCGTACATGGAGCCGTAGACAATAACGACTCCCCGATCCCCATCAAGCCGTGACCAGCGGTCATACAAGTTGGCAATATGTTCAGGATGCTGACGCCAGATAAGTCCATGTGTGGGTGCGAACATCCTGACGTCTACAGTCTTTAGCTTTTCAAGGGCTTTCTGGGTTTGTTTGACATATTTCCCGACGATATTTGAATAATAACGTCGTTGCTCCGGCTCCCATTCGTCAAGGTTGGCTTCATCATCAAAAAGCACACCGTCCAAAGTGCCAAAACTGCCAAATACATCGCCAGTAAAGAGAATTTGAGTCTTTGTTTCAAAAGTCATCATGGTTTCCGGCCAGTGCAGCATGGGCGTCATGACAAATGTCAGGGAGTGAGCTCCCAGATCCAGGGTATCTCCTTCTTCCACTTCAAGAATACGCTCAAAATCTCCGAAAAACCCCCGGACAAATTTGAAAGTATTCCTGTTTCCCACCAGGGTGATATCCGGATACCGTTGCGTAATCAGTTTAAGAGCCCCCGAATGATCCGGCTCCATGTGATTGATGACCAGATAATCTACATTTTTTCCTGAACCCAAAATTTTATCAATGGCATCGAAATATGATTCTACATGTCCGATTTCCACCGTATCAATCAGAGCATTCTTTCTATCCCGGATTAGGTAAGCATTGTAAGATATTCCTTTATCCAATGGCCATAAGTTTTCGAAAAGATGTGTCCGCCGGTCATTGACTCCTATCCAAAAGATGTTTTGACTCAGTTTAATTCCATGATTCATGTTCTATCTCCAGTTGTTTAAAGGCAAAAAGTAACGAAAAAATAGATCAAATGGAAGTTCGGATAATTGAATGAGAAATCAGCCGTAGACCTTACCCCTGAGTATAAAAAATGGGGAACAGCACCGGACTTTAGTCCGGTTGAGGGGGGGGGTGAGGATATAACCCTGAATATCAGGGCGGAAGAAAAAAATAAAATGTAGTCATTTAATTTAGTTCGATTAAAAGATCAATTTCATAGCATATATGAATTATAATATTATCTTGCATTCTGTGTTTTTTCGGTTTATTTTATCTCCGGGGTGGGGGGCGTTATCTAACCGAATTCATATATCTGATTTCTCTTATAATCTCATCTTCAGATCAGCAAAATTCCCATTTTATTCAATTATCTTTAAGAAGTCAGAAGTTAGAAGCCGGAAGTTGGCGTCGCTTCACTCCTGGTGTGTCCAATCGATCC
>LGGY01000182.1 GCA_001509335.1 Fidelibacterota bacterium 46_43 | reverse complement strand
CTGAAAGAAAATAACCTTCCAGAAGGGATATTCAATCTGGTGATTGGCCGCGGCCGGACTGTAGGGGAGCGGATGCTCAACGATAAACGGGTCTCCCTGGTTTCTATTACCGGTTCCACGGCCGTTGGTCGCCATGCCAATGAAGTGATTGCCCGGCGTTTTGGTAAAATCATTTGTGAGCTGGGTGGTAATAATGCCATCATCATCACGCCAGATGCAGATTTAAAAATGGCGATTCCGGCCATTGTTTTTGGAGCCGTGGGGACTGCCGGGCAGCGTTGTACCACAACCCGCCGCCTGATCATCCACGAATCGGTCTATGATAAAGTGAAAGAATCCCTGGTGAAAGCCTACAAATCCCTGAAAATCGGAACTCCCCTGGATACAGATAACCATGTGGGACCCCTGATTGATAAGGGAGCTGTTAAAATGTTCACCGATGCCATTGAAGAAGTGAAAAAAGAAGGCGGTACTTTGGTTTATGGCGGTGATGTGCTTGAAGGTCCTGGTTATGAATCGGGCTGCTATGTGGTTCCTGCGATCATGGAGGTTGAAAATTCCTATTCTATCGTCCAGGAAGAGACCTTTGCCCCCATTCTGTATCTGATTAAGTATTCCGGTGATGTGCAGGAAGCTATTGATATTCAGAATGATGTGGTACAGGGGCTCTCATCAGCAATCTTTACCAATAATCTGCGGGAAGCAGAGACCTTTCTCAGTGCCTGGGGCTCGGATTGCGGTATTGCCAATGTGAATATCGGCACCTCCGGGGCTGAAATCGGTGGAGCGTTTGGTGGTGAAAAAGAAACAGGCGGTGGCCGGGAATCCGGCTCTGATGCATGGAAACTCTATATGCGCAGACAGACGAATACCATTAATTATGGGACCGAATTACCCCTGGCACAGGGAATCAAATTTGAAATTTAACACATGATAAACGGAGAAAGTGAGGACTAAATGGTTCAGGCAAAAGATGTTCGGAAGGTATTGGCTCGCCATATGTTGGCTGATGGTATGGAACCGGTGATAGATCTGGAAAAATCCCAGGGTTCCTGGATGGTAGATAAACGGAACGGCGATCGTTATCTGGATTTCTTTTCCATGTTTGCCTCCATGGCTGTGGGATACAATCATCCTAAACTCGTGGCTAAGCAAGAAGAATTGGGCAGACTGGCGGTTCACAAACCGACGAATTCTGATGTCTACTCAGAAGAAATGGCGGAGTTTCTGGAAATTTTTAGCCGGATTGGCATCCCCAAAGAACTTCCCCATGCCTTCTTTATTGAAGGAGGTGGACTGGCTGTGGAGAATGCCTTGAAAACCGCCTTTGACTGGAAGGTCCGGAAGAATTTTGAGAAAGGATACAAAGAACCCAAAGGGTACAAAGTGATCCATTTTCAGCAGTGTTTTCACGGACGGACCGGATACACCCTGTCCATGACCAATACACACGATCCACGGAAAACCCAGTATTTCCCAAAATTCGACTGGCCCCGGGTTTTAAATCCCAAAATGATTTTCCCCTTGAATGATGATAACCTGGAAAAGGTAAAAAAAGCGGAATCTGAATCACTGAAGCAAATCCACCAGGCCATTGAGAAATATCCCGATGAGATTGCCGCCCTGATTCTGGAACCTGTTCAGGGTGAAGGCGGTGATAATCACTTCCGGCCGGAATTTATCCGTGAACTTCGGAAAATCTGTGACGACCATGAAATTCTCCTGATTTTTGATGAAGTCCAGACCGGGGTGGGACTCACGGGAAAGTTCTGGGCCTATGAGCACTACGGTGTCAAACCGGATATCATCAGCTTCGGAAAGAAAAGCCAGGTCTGCGGGATTCTGGCCGGACCCCGAATCGATGAGGTAGAAAAAAATGTTTTTGCTGAATCCAGCCGGATCAATTCGACCTGGGGCGGTAATCTGGTGGATATGGTCCGCTTCGGTTATATCCTCGAAATCATCAAAGAGGAAAACCTGGTGGAAAATGCCCGAATTCAGGGAGCATTTTTGCTGGGTGAACTGGAAAAGATTGCCGATGATTTTCCGGGACTCGTTTCAAATGCCCGGGGAAAAGGACTCATGTGTGCTTTCGACTTGAAAGATGAGAAAACAAGAAATGTGTTTCTGAGTGATCTGGAAAAGGAAAAGGTCCTGATGTTGGGATGTGGCGAAAAATCGGTCCGCTTCCGGCCCCACCTGATTGTAAGCCGGGATGAAATCCTCCATGGTATAGAAAAAGTCAGACTTTCCTTGAAAAAGCTTACCTGATTGATTATACTTTACACCCCCTACCCCGAAAAAGGTCGTCTTTCTATGGACGGCCTTTTTTCTTTTATGCAGGATATTGTATATTTACCCGGATCTGAATGATGTCACATGGAAAACTCTACATTGTGGCCACGCCGATCGGAAATCTTGAAGATATCACCTTCCGTGCGGTGAAAACATTAAAACAGGTGGATGTGGTTGCCTGTGAAGATACCCGTGTTACCCGTATTCTTTTGGATAAATATGGTATGACACCTCAGAAAATTATTTCCCACCATCAGCATAATGAAAAAAAAAGTATCCCGGGTATTTTGAATTTACTTCAGCAAGGGTACACGGTGGCCCTGGTTTCCGATGCCGGAACACCTGTCATCAGTGATCCGGGTAATGGACTGGTTCGCGAAGCGGTAAAAGCCGGTATCCCTGTCATCCCTATTCCAGGTCCATCTGCTGTAACTACCCTCTTAAGTGTATGTCATTTCCCTGTGGATATGTACACCTTTGAAGGATTCCTCCCCCATAAAAAAGGTCGTCAGACCCGCTTACAACAGTTGGCAGACCGTGCCCATGTGACGGTCCTCTTTGAATCCACTCACCGAATCCTCAAGTTATTGGAAGAAATTCAGGTCTATTGTGGGGAACGGGATCTGCTGGTTGGCCGGGAACTGACTAAAATTCATGAAACCTTATTCAGGGGTACTGTAAGTGAAGCTCTGTCCTGGTTTCAGGATCATCCCGTGAAAGGGGAATTTGTGTTGATTGTAGCTCCACCTGTAAAAAAATAACATGCGTCAAAAAGAAATTATGACTCCGTGCCATAAAATGAGTATCATTCAAAAAAATTGAGGAAGATTATGAGTTTTCAGGTTGTAGATCATCCACTGATCAAACATAAACTGGGACTTTTACGGAGGCTGGATACAAGTATCTCTCATTTCCGTCAACTAACCCAGGAAATAACCATTATGCTTACCTATGAAGCGACCCGGGATCTGATTCTGGAACCCCGGAGTGTAATGACGTGGCAGGGAAAAGCACAGGCTGAGCGGATCTCAGGAAAGAAAATATCTGTGGTGCCTATCCTTCGGGCCGGGCTCGGGATGCTGGATGGCGTGCTGGCCCTCATTCCCTCTGCCCGGGTGAATGTAGTAGGACTCTATCGCAATGAAGAAACACTCTATCCGGTGGAATATTACAAAAAATTCAATAATGATATTCAGATTCGTGATGCCCTGATCATTGACCCCATGCTGGCAACCGGACACTCCATGGCCAAGGTATGCGAAATGCTGACAGAAGAAGGCTGTTCCAATATCAAAGCTCTGTGCATGGTGGCTGCACCGGAAGGGGTTCAGTATATGGATGAGCATTTTTCCAATGTGACAATCTATGCCGCTGCTCTGGATGATCATTTGAATGAGGATGGATATATCATTCCCGGACTTGGAGATGCGGGTGACCGGATTTTTGGAACAAAGTAAATAACATGTGTTCATAATTAAACATCGGTTTTCTAAAAAATTACCCTGTTTTTTAAAAAAATCCTTTAAATCGTAACTGTTTCTTGTTGTGTAAATCACATGTCCGTTATAAGAAATTATGATAACTGATAACGTAAAAAAAGCAGGTCAATCTATGAAAAAATTGTTGATTTTGGGTGCCGGAACAGCGGGGACAATGATGGCCAATAAGCTGGTCAAACAGCTGGATAAGGGAGAATGGAAAATCACCCTGGTGGACAAGGTAGAAGAACATTATTATCAGCCTGGACTCTTATTTATCCCTTTCAATATTTACAAAAGGAATGATGTGGTCAAGCCAAAACGGGATTTTATCCCGTCAGATGTCGAACTGATCATGTCAGATATTGAGGTCATCGAACCGGAACAGAACCGGGTGAAACTTAAAAACGGGCAGGTATTAAGCTATGATTTTTTGATTATTGCCACCGGAACACAGATTAATCCCGATGAAACAGAAGGACTCAAAGGTGACGGGTGGTATAAGAATATTTTCGATTTCTACACTCTGGAAGGTGCCTGTAATCTGCAAAAATTCCTCAAGTTTTGGCAGGGGGGAAAACTGGTGCTGAATATCACCGAAATGCCTATTAAGTGTCCCGTGGCACCCTTGGAATTCCTTTTCCTGGCGGATTGGTGGTTTACAGAGAAAGGAATCCGGGATCAGGTGGATCTGACTTTCGTCACCCCTCTCCCGGGGGCCTTTACAAAACCTCGTGCTGCTCAGGTTTTGGGAGATTTTCTCCAGAAAAAAAATATCAACCTTGTACCGGAGTTTAGTACAGGGTCCGTGGATTCAAAAGCCAACAAAATCCGTTCCTGGGATGGAAAAGAGGTGGATTATGATTTGCTGGTTACCATTCCCACCAATATGGGGGATCCGGTGATTGAACGCTCCGGTATGGGGGACGAACTGAATTTTGTTCCAACCCACCCGAAAACTCTTCAATCCAAAGAGTGGGAGAATGTCTTTGTTATAGGGGATGCCACTAATCTTCCCAGTTCCAAAGCAGGAGCAGTAGCCCATTTTCAAGCTGAAATCCTCCAGGAAAATCTGTTGCGGGCCATTGACGGACTTCCGTTGAAGGAAGATTTCGACGGTCACGCCAACTGTTTTATTGAATCAGGCTTCGGTAAAGGCATGCTCATCGATTTTAATTACGATGTGGAACCCCTGCCGGGAAAATACCCCCTGCCAGGCATTGGACCCTTTTCCCTCCTGGAAGAAACCAAAATGAATCATTGGGGAAAAATGATGTTTCGCTGGGTTTATTGGAATATTCTGATCAAAGGCGGTGAAATGCCCATCGAAGCCCAGATGAATATGGCGGGAAAGATCCGATGAGGGAGGATGATATGAACAAAGAACTGGAGAAAATCCACGAAAAACTGGATTTCCTGACAGAACAGGTGATGATAACCCGGCGGAGGCAGGAAGAATTACAGGAGTTGAAAGAGGATTTGACGCCTGTCGTATCAGACCTTTTCCAGACAGCCGTGCAGGAGTTGGATGATGTATCCGTTTATTTTTCTTATGAGGATTTGCTTTTTCTCGTCAAGAAACTCCTCCGCAACACCAGGACCCTCATTGGGTTGTTTGAACAGCTGGAAAGTGTCAATGATTTTGTCAATGATGTCATGCCTTTAACCAAGGATATGTTTGATGCCACCCTGGAAAAGATGGATGAATTGGAAAAGAAAGGGGTCTTCAAACTGCTGAAAGAGGGAGAGGGTATGGCCGATAAAGCGCTGATGGCATATACTTCCGGTGATTTGGAAGCACCTGAGAAAATTTCTCTTTTCCGTTTGCTGCGGGAATTGAATCAGCCGGAAGTAAAACGAACACTTTATGTCCTGTTTTCTGTACTTAAAACCCTTGGTTCTCAACCAACCAATCAATCAATCAAAAATAAAGGAGTCAAACCATGACTGAAAAAAAGATAGGAAATGTATCTGTAGACGTGGATGCGGAAGGATTTATGACCGATGCATCCCAGTGGAATGAAGACGTTGCCAGGGCTATTGCCAAAGAAATCGGCATTGAGTTGACAGAGGAGCATTTTAAGGTTATCCGGTTCATGCGGAAGGATTACCAGGAAAATGGCACGGTACCTACCATACGCCGTTTGAACAAAGTCGGTGGTATTTCCACCAAGGATCTGTATCGCCTGTTTCCTGAAGGTCCTGCTAAAAAAGCAGCGAAAATTTCTGGATTACCAAAACCCCAGGGATGTGTTTAAGAAAAAGGAGTGATTATGTCTGAATCAAAGATAAAAAAAGTGTCCATCGTTATTTCCAAAGGGTCTCTGGATGGGGTCTATCCAGGACTTATCATGGCAAATGGTGCCCGGATGGAAGGCATCGAAACCACCGTCTTTTTTACGTTTTTTGGTCTTGAAGCTATCATGAAGAAGAAGGCAGACAAAATTAAGGTGGCGACAGTTGGAAATCCGGCTATGCACATGCCCTCTTTGCTGGGAATAATTCCCGGGATATCTGCCTTTGCTACCCATAAAATGAAAAAAGAGATGGAAAAACTGGATATCCCCCCGGTAGGTGAATTCATTGAAATGCTCTCCGATGCCGGAGCCGAACTTTATGCCTGTAA
>LGGY01000181.1 GCA_001509335.1 Fidelibacterota bacterium 46_43 | reverse complement strand
CCCACAATGCTTCCAAATCCATCCCAAACATTTTGATTAATCAATTGACTGAAATAAATCATCTCTCTTACCTCTTTTCAAAATGGGACATTCTTAACAAAAAACAGGAGCCAGATACGAGTCAGGCTCCTGCCATATCAAAAAGGAGGAATCCGGTTATTCTCGCATCTCTATACCCAATTTTCGGCGTAGGTCGCCGTAAGAACTGTCACTATCTATCGAACTTGAATCGTTGCTTTCTTTCATTTTTCCTATTTTTGCTGATAAATTTAAACTACTTCAAAACACATACATCAGTTTATCAACTTAATCGTCAACAGCATAGTAATTATACAACAAAAAACCATCTTGACGAAATAAATCAATAGGTTATAATACATATGAATAAGTGCTCATATATTCGAGGATGAGAAATGATGATGCAAGCAAAAGTCCATTTTGAAATCGATAAAGACGGTCTTTCAGAGGAAGTACTGCTCCAAATGGCGGAGAGCTTTAAAGCCCTGTCTGACCCGACCCGCTTGCAGATCCTCGCCCTCTTGTTCACCGGCGAGCACGCCGTTGGAGATCTGGCTGAACATTTGGACGTTTCACAAAGCGCGGTTTCCCATCAACTGCGGATCCTGCGTTCGCTCGATATCGTCCGGTACCACAAAGAGGGGCGCGAGGTTTATTATTCCCTTGCGGACGATCATGTGCGGGACATCTTACTGCGAACACTTGAGCATATCCTGGATGACTGAGGTGAATATTTATTAATGGTTGAAAAACAATTTAAGATTACTGGTTTGGATTGTGTGGATTGTGCAAAGGGCCTGGAAGGCTCTGTGACCCATTTAGCATCCGTTGAAGAAGCGAAGCTCAATTTCTTTGACGGCATTTTGACCGTGCGCGGCGATGTGGATGAGCCCCAATTGCGTAAGTTGATTTCAAGCCTGGGTTATGGGGTGGACGATGGCGAGTCGTCTGCGATCCCGCCCGAGGATGAACCCAATGCGCTGGTAGGCTTCTGGCGATACCTTCTGGGGCAGGTAGAGACCCAGCTGGCTTTAGCTGCCGGGGCCCTCGTCCTGCTCTCGTTGATACTCAATTCGGTAGGCACACCCTCATGGCTTGTGATCGGGATGCAAATTGGGGCGCTCCTGTTAGCCGGATGGCCGATAGCCCGCAACGGCTTGATGACCCTGTGGATCAATCACACCTTCAATATCAATTTTCTAATGACCGTTGCCGGGATTGGTGCAGTTGTGATCGGCGAATATGCCGAAGCGGCAGCATTGATCTTGTTGTTTGACCTGGCTGAAGCACTGGAAGGCTTCACCAATGCCCGTGCTCGCCGAACCCTTTCGGGCTTGACCTCCCTGACACCAACCCACGCGCTCAGGGTAGATGACGGATATGAAAGCCTGATCCCAGTAGAAGAATTAGCCGTTGGAGACCGGATTTTGGTGCGCCCGGGCGACCGCATCCCCATTGACGGCCTTGTCATTGAAGGGGAGAGCGATATCAACCAGGCGCCGGTTACAGGGGAAAGCATCCCGGTCTGGAAGGAAGTTGGGGACGCTGTCTTCAGCGGTACTGTCAACGGCAATGGTCGTTTGATCCTCGAGGTCACCCACCTGGCTGCGGACAGCACCCTGCATCGCATTATTGAGATGGTGACCGAAGCCCAGTCCCGCCAATCGCAAAGCCAAAAATTTATCGACAGATTCGCGAAATATTACACCCCTGCCATGGTGATACTGGCGATATTGATTGCCAGCATCCCGCCGCTATTCTTTGGCGAGCCATTCTTGAATCCTTCAGACGGTTCACAAGGATGGCTGCACCGCGCATTGGTCTTGCTGGTGATCAGCTGCCCCTGTGCGCTGGTGATCTCGACCCCCATTACCATGGTGGCGAGCCTGGTGAGAGCCGTTAAGGCCGGCGTGTTGTTCAAAGGCGGCATTTTTATTGAGGCATTGTCCCAGGTTGAAGCTTTTGCTTTTGACAAAACAGGTACCCTGACACAAGGCGCACCGGAAGTTGTTGAGTGCAAAGACCTTTCCTGCGAGGGCGAAGGCGGCTGTGCAGCCTGTGATGATTTAATTGCCCTGGCTTATGCCCTTGAGCGCTACAGTTCCCACCCTCTAGCACAGGCGATTGAAGAAGAAGCCCAGTGGCGAGGGGTGACCGAAGCTTATCCCCCTGCCAAAAACCTCACAACGCGCGGCGGTTTAGGCCTCGAAGGGGAGATCAACGGAGAAAAGATGACCATCGGCAGCCTCAGGCTTTTTGAAGAAGAGCATCACATTCCACCCGTCGTTCATGGTTGGGTTGCGGATGCACAGGAACAGGGCAAGACAGCCATGCTCTTATGCGACGGCGAAAAGGTGCGCGGCTTTATTGCCGTTGCGGACACCTTGCGAGATGAGTCGATGGGGGTGGTGAGGACCTTGAACGAGATGGGCAAACACACCATCATGCTGACGGGGGATAATGCCACCGTTGCCGGTGTGGTTGGGACAGAAGTCGGATTGGAGGATGTTCAATCGAACCTCCTGCCGGGTGATAAACAGGGAGCAATTGAAACGCTGCGCCAAAAATATGGGTCGGTGGCAATGGTCGGCGACGGCATCAACGATGCCCCGGCGCTTGCCTCAGCAGACCTGGGAATAGCCATGGGCGGCAGCGGAAATGCCCAGGCGATGGAGACTGCGGATGTCGTTTTAATGGCAGATGGCATCCAAAAGCTGCCCTTTGCGATCAAGCTCTCTAGCTTTGCCAATCGGTTGGTCAAGCAAAATATCATCTTCAGTTTAGGAAGCAAGCTGCTGGTGGCCGTCATTGCTATTTTTGGTTATGCGCCCCTGTGGCTGGCAGTGCTTGCGGATATGGGGGTGTCCCTGCTGGTGACTTTGAACGGACTTCGGGCAGCCCGGTTTAAGGGCTAGACGGTGAAAGTGAAGCCCCTGTTTCATCCCTGACGAGTGAAGAGAAGCAGTCCGCTAAATTTTGTGGTGACTCATCATCGGATTCAACGGCTTCAAAGGTCAGCCGCAGTTCATCCGGGTAATCCAGGGCAAACAAGCACAATGCTGCCACATCAGAACGACTGATAGTGCCCGCGATCCGATCTCCCTGGTCAAGGATCAGGCTTTTCTTCCCGCCATCTGTATCTTTCAAGCCGCCGGGACGAATGATCAGGTAATCCAATCCGCTTTCCCTAAGGATATCTTCCCCTTTCAGTTTGTACGCCAGTATCTTTCCAAAACAATTCATCGGATGTTGCAGATTTGTCACTGAGATGGAGGAGATCAGAATAAATCGCCTGACGCCTGCATCCAGGGCTGTCTGGACCAGGTTCGCGACGCCCTGGTAATCCACGCGTTTGGGGCAGTTTTTGCCAACTGGTGTACGCGAACCAATGGCAGAGATGACCGTGTCGATACCATCCATGGCGGGTAACAGGCTTTCGATTTGCCGCACATCGCCAATCATTGCCTGGACATGGCTGCCAAACAAATTTTCTACCAGGGCTTGATCCCTGATAAGGACACGCGGTCGGTCACCGCGGTCTATCAGTTTTTGGACGATGATGCGCCCGGTTTGCCCGGTAGCACCCGCAATCAGGATGTTCTCATTCATCTTTGCACCTGTAAATTCACCAATAAAAGCGACCCTTCCTTGACGTTTTAACCGTTTATCTCATCGATGAGATTGAGCATGTCCACATTGTCTGGAATATCTGACATTGAGTTGGAATAGTGGGCGTAGCGGACAATGCCCTGCTTGTCGATGAGCATTTGGGAAGGAATCCGGCCAAATTTAAGGAGGTTGACCTCCTGGTCGTACAATTTCGCCACCTCGTTGTCTGGATCTGCCAGGCCAATGAAGGGAATATCATTTTCTTCCCAATAGTCCACAAAGGCTTTTTGGGAGTCCGGACCAACGGCGATCACTTCAGTATCCCGATCGACAAAATCTTTATAATCCTGGCGCAACTGCGCCATATGCCTGCGGCAGAATGGTCAGGCAAAGCCCCGGTTGAAGACCAGGAACAGGTTTTTCTTGCCTTCGAATTCAGAAAGGCTCACGGGGTTCCCACGGGTGTCTTCAAGGATGAAGTCTCGTGCCCTTTCATCAACTTTAATCCGATTATTGCTCATTTGTTTTCCTCCAATTGTGTCATGAAATTTTCTAATGTTGATAAAAATGCCTGGGGGCATTCCTCTTGCGGCAGGTGTCCGCAGGATTCGAGAATGACAAGCTCAGATCCCGGGATATCCGCTGCCAGGCGGCTGTTTTCTACCGGGATAATCTGGTCATCATCGCCGGAGATCACCAGGGTGGGGGCCTGGATTTGGCTTAACTGTGAAGCAAGATTGGGTGCCTGCGCTGCTTATGTGTGTTCCCACAGGGCGCGGTCCCAATTTTCTGCCATGAGGGGTTTACGGTACCCGGCAAGGATCTCCGGGTTGGCATCCAGCTTGCTGGGGTCATGCCAGGCACTTTGGATAAAATCCTCACCCGAACCTGCGCCCAGGCGGCGGGCGATCAGCGGCCCGATGTGGTCCACCTGCGAGGTGTTCAGCAGCCAATTGATCAGCGCAGAATCAGGCCGGGTCTGGTAGATGGCAGCATCCACCTGGATGAGCGCCGAAACGCGTTCCGGGTACGCCAGGGCGTAGGCTGTTGTCAGGGTACCCCCGGCGGAATTGCCCACAAGGACGGCTTTTTCGACGCCCAATTGATCCATCAATCCTGAAAGAAGCTGGATATTGCTCTCCTGTGAATAAGGGCTGCTGCCTGCCCACAGCATGGGACGCGCGGTCAGGCCAAAAGCCGGGCGGTCGTAGGCGATCACCGTCCCGTACTCACTTAATGGCGACATCACCTCGCGCCATGAAAAGGTGCTGGCACCAAAGCCGTGCAGCAGGATGAAAACCGGTTCCCCTACGCCCTCGATTTTATAATGCACGGAAATGCCGTTGATATCGATAAATTGGCTGTCTGGGTCGGCAAGGGTTTCTGGAGGCACGGTGGCTTCAAGAGGTGATATGGGCACCAGGAAAGGTCCCACCAGGATCAGCAGGAGCAGGGAGAATAGCGTGATTAATGTGATTTTCCAGCCTTTTTTCATCGTATGCCTGACCCCTTAATCCTGACCGAGGTTCTGCAAGAAATTGCGGGTGGCTGCTGCGATTTGATCTTGCTGTTCATTTTTGATATTTCCAAACTGCCGTCACCGTTTTGATTGCCATACCAGCCGAAGCCGGCATGGTTGCCGCCATCAATCTGGATGAATTGCGTTTCTTCTGGAAGGCGGCTTCTTGAGTCCTCAATTTCTTCCAGGCTTGCCACCTGGTCCTTGCTGGCAAAAATTGATAAGACAGGGAGATTGCTGTCGGAGAAATCGGTGTTCTCAGCCGGGTAGGATGCCCACAGGACCAGGCCGTCGACAGATGAAGGATTTGATTTGGCAAATTCAGCAGCCATGGCACCGCCCAGGGAATGTCCGCCAACAGCCCAGGTTTCAATTTCTGGGAAGGCTGCGATCACATCCCCTGCCCGGTTGACGTCTAAAAAGGCAAAGTTCAGGGGCATGGGCACGATCACCACGGTGAAGCCGCCTTCAGCGATGGCTTTGGCATGGGGTGCATAGGCGCGGTAATCGACCCGACCGCCGGGGTAGAGCACCAGGCCTGCGGTAGGCTCAGCATCTTCAGGCGTGAAGACCAGCCAGTTGCGCTCCTCATCGACCCGGGCAGCAGCGAGACTCTCGATGGCAATTGCTTCCGGCCTGGCAGGGGTAGAAGCCCAAACCAGGAAGCCAAAAACTCCCAGCAAAAGGGTGATGACGAGTCCAAGCCCAATGTAACGCAAAATTTTCTTCATAAATCAATATCCTTATGATGTTTATTATAGAGCTAGGGCGGTGGTTGATGCAAGTCCAAAGGTTCTACAAGAAGCTGCAATATCAGCTTTAACTCGGGAGAAGGGGGCAATTTTCTTTTGTCATTGCAACGAGCTGCGGAGCAGCGAGGTGGCAATCTCAGAGTGACAAATGCTATACCCCCCTAGCCCCCCGCAAGCAGGGGGAATTTAAGAAAAGGGACCAGGTATCAGGCGATCAGGTATTTTTTTGTAGGGTGCGGAGCGTTCTTCACCGCACCATAACAGGCATGTCTCAAATATCAACCCTGTCTACCCTAATCTATTTGAAATGGGATGTATAAAATCGGCGGGATGAAATTCGCATCCCGCCCTACAATGTCTCCAATTTTAATTATGTCTACCAATGAAATTTATTGATAATTGTGACAAACAGACGGGTAAACCCATCGCTTTTTGTAGATACCGTAATAAAAGTCAAGAGCCAAAATTGAATTGAGCGCCATAATTTGGGTCAAAAGGCTTTTGTGTTTTCAACACACCATAAGCTAG
>LGGY01000035.1 GCA_001509335.1 Fidelibacterota bacterium 46_43 | reverse complement strand
ATGAATATACGCCGGCAACTTAAAAACATTGCACACCAGCGTTACATACCCGTCCTGACCGGTTTACTTGCCGTCCCCTTTCTGGGATCACTGGTCATTTTGCTGGTGGATCGTGACAGCTTTCACTCACTGCAGGAAGCCCTGTGGTGGGCATTTGTCACCATCACCACCGTCGGGTACGGGGATCTGGTTCCCGGGCCGGGTTTGCCACGGATTGTGGCAGTTTTGATTATGTTCGGCGGAATCACTTTTGTTTCCATGCTCACAGCAACTATCTCATCGGCATTTGTCGCCCGAAAAATCAGGGAGGGTAAAGGTTTGGCTACCGTAAACGTTTCCAATCATATCATCATCTGCGGCTGGAATGAGCAGGCCATCAATCTGATAGAATCCATCATCTCCCTCTTTGAAAATCATGACCTGTGCTCTATCGTCCTGATCAACGAGCTGCCGGAAGAAGAAGTCAATAACATTATCTTTCAGTATAAGAACGCAGATATTCAGTATGTCCGGGGGGATTTCACCAAGGAATTTGTCTTGGAAAGAGCCAATGTCCGGGATGCCCGCTCCGTGCTGATTATTCCGAATGATTTTGATATTCAGGGGGATCCGGATGAAAAGACGGTTCTGACCACCCTTTCCATTAAGTCCCTTTCCCCCAAAACACCCGTCATCGCTTTCTTGAACCACAGCGAAAACAGATCCCACCTGAAACGGGCCAATGCCGATGAAGTGATCGTCCGTGATGAATACAGCGGCTTTATCCTGGCTTCGTCGGTTCTTATGCCCGGTGTGCCCCAGGCCTATTTTCAGCTGATGAATCACAAGGTCAACCCTTCCATGTACCGGGAAAAAATGCCACCCGCGTTGTTGGGTAAGACATTCAAAGAAGCGTCCCGGTTTTTCCGGGAAAAAGACAAGGCGATTCTTATCGGTGTTGTCAGTGAAAAGAAGAGTGTTTCTTTTGCCGATTTTCTCTCATCCGATACCAGTCATTTGGATGCCTTTATTGAAAGAAAACTCAGGATGGCTGGACACTCCATGGAAGATAAAAGCCGCATTAACATTCACCTTAACCCAGAGGATGATTATATCATCTCAGATGATGATTTGGCCGTCCTGATCCGATGACACTATGACACAAAAATACATCCAGCAGTTAAAAGAATACGCCTTTTTCCGGGGTTTGTCCCTGGATGAGATCAAAACCTTTTATCCCTTTATGGAATTGCATCAGGTACGTGAGGGCGAGATGATCATCCAAGAGGGAGACAAGGGAAATTTTATGTTTCTCCTGTTGGAAGGTGAAGTGGAAATCTCACAACCTCTCACACTGCCAATGTCCCCCGGAACCCGGGATACACGGGAAAAAACCTTCATCCGCCTGACGCATGCGCACCACCCATTTATCGGCGAAATGAGCCTGATTCAGCCGGATATCCCCAGAAGCGCCAATGTTAAAGCTATCAAACCGTGTATTATCGGACTCTTTAAAAATTCAGACCTGGAAGCTCTGGCGGAAAAATATCCCCGTATTGAAGCTGTCATTATGAAAAATATTGCCTGCAAACTGGCCAATGACCTGCGGACGGCCAATCAGAATGTACTGAAATTAACGACAGCCCTCAGCATTATTATGGACTGAATGAACAGTGGAGAGGAGTGAATCCGGGTTAAGAGTTTTGAGTTTGATTTATACGTCAATAGATGGTTGGGCCTAAATATACTCTTCTGTGCCTCAGCGTATTCTGCGGGAGAAACAACTCACAACTCAAAACTCCAACTCAAAACTCATCACTCTCCACTCATCACTCTCGGAAGATATACTGTAAATGTGCTCCCTTTTCCAAATTCTGTGTCCACCGTTATCCGTCCGGCATATTCATCCACAATTTTCTTAAGAATCGCCAATCCAAGACCTGTGCCTGTAATATCCCGGGTGAATTTGTTTTTCGCCCGGAAAAATTCCTGAAACAGGCGGTCTTTTTCGTCGGCTGTCATGCCAATACCCGTATCTTTCACGGAGACTTTCACCCAGCGGCCGTCTTCCACACAGGAGATATCAATGCTCCCTTCGTACTTATTGTATTTGATGGCGTTGGAGATCAGATTGGTAAATACCCGCCGGATTTCCTCAGGGTCGGCCTTTACGAAGAGTCCGTGCTTCAACGCCAGATTCACACTGATTTCCCGTTCTTCCATCTGAGGCCTGAACAATTCTACAGTGTTTTCCAAAAGATCCGCCATCTCCACCTTTTCAAGGTTCCGTTTCACGGCTTTGGAATCCATCCGGAAAATATTCATCAGATCATTAATGAGCTCCATTAAGGCTTCGGTCCGCTCCAGGGAACGCTTCATGTAGGTGTTATAGGTTACGATATCATCCCCCAGGGCATTGTCTAAAATCATTTTCAGATAACTGTGGATAGCCGCCAGGGGTGCTTTCAGTTCGTGAGCCACCATATTCACGAAGCGGGATTTGGACTGTTCCAGCTGTTTCATTTCTGTAATATCCCGGAGGACCGATACGACCCCAAGGCACTGGCCATTTTCCCCGAAAATAGGCGCTGTATTAGCCATAACCACCAGTTCAAAAGGCGGTTTAATCACCAGTTCCTGTTTGATGGCACCGGTTTTCCCATCGGATTCAGCTTTCTGGAGGATTTCACAAATCTGTTTTTGAAGTGACTGTGGCAAATAGCGAAACATGGAATCCCCAATGAGGATCTGACGGTCTGTATCAATCAGCTGAAGGAAACGGGGGTTATAAAAAATAATCTCTTTATTCTGATTAATGACCAGAATCCCGTCATCAATAGAGTTGATAACGGTGGCAAGGCGGGACTTATCCACGCTGAGTTCAGCCAGGTTATTTTCCCGTTCCTCCCGCAAGCGCCGGGCTTCCAGAATGTACCAGCGCCGTTCCAGGGCCCTGTGAACCATGGGAATGATTTTTTCCGGATCAAAGGGTTTGGAAATATAATTATAGGCTCCCATCTGGGTTGTCTGTACTGCCGAATCAATGGAAGGATTAGAAGACATCATGATGCAAATTGCTTCTTCATGGACCTTCCGGATGGCATGCAACACATCCCTGCCGCTGATATCCGGCAGGGACATGCTGATAAAATAAATATCATATTCTGAGGAGGAGCCTTTGGCAATCCCGTCTATCCCGCTTCCGGTGGATTCAATGACATGTTGTGTTCCCAGATGGTTTTTCAGGAATTCCACCACCTCGGTATCAGCATCAATGATCAGGATGCGGGCATCGAGTATTTTCACGTCTCTTTCAGTACTTTATCTTTAATGTACTGCAAAAGGTCATTGGGTGAAATGGGTTTTTCCAGGTAATCATCAGCATTGATCCAGGTTTTTTCTTCCGATGTCTGGGTGGAAAACCGATAGCCCGTTTCGTGTCCGGTGGATGTTAAAATCACCACGTGGGCATTTTTACGCTCCGGCTGCTGATTCATCCAATGGCAAAGAACAAATCCCGAATCAAAGTGTTCCATCACCAGATCGGCAAAGACCACATCGGGTTTGAATGATTTGAAGAGTTTTTTCCCTTCTTCGCTGTTGTAAGCCGCTTCAACCTCGAACCCATGTTTTTGGAGGAATGGCTTGTAGACATTTATCAGATCGGTGTCGTCGTCAATCAGGAGTATTTTTTTGCTCATGGAGTCCTCTTAATATTATTCAGTTCAACTCTTAATGCCGGTTCCGCCTGGTGTAATGGGTGTGGAGCAGATCATGGGCGGTATAGCTTCCCGGCTTTTCAAGGAATTCTTGATAGAGTTTTTGTATGGACTGGTTGTGGTGTGAACACCGTTTTGGCAGTCCTTTATCAATTTTATAGATCGCTTCCGTTCTTTTCTGGATTTTTTCCGGTGTACTAGGCTGGGGCTGGCCGCCACCATTAATACATCCATTGGGACAGGCCATGACTTCGATAAACTGGTATTCAGACTTTCCTTGTTGCATATCTTTCAACAGGACATCGATATTTTTCAATCCGCTCACGGCAGCAACCTTCAATCTGATCCCGTTTATCTCCACCACGGATTCTTTCACACCCTGGAGTCCGCGGATCGGTGAAAAGTCGATGACGGGCATATCTTTGCCAGTCAGCATAAAGTGAGCGGTTCTCAGGGCCGCTTCCATCACACCGCCGGCTGCTCCGAATATGGCACCGGCCCCGGTGGATTCACCAAGAGGATCATCGAAAGCCTCATCAGACAGGCGGGAAAAATCGAGTCCGGCAATCCGGATCATACGTGCAAGCTCCCGGGTTGTGATCACTGCATCCACATCCTGAAATTCTTTCCCCAGTTCCGGCCGTTGTGCCTCGAATTTCTTGGCAATACAAGGCATGACAGAGACTACAAAAATCTTTTCAGGATTGATGCCCATTTTCCGGGCATAATAGGACTTGATCATGGCGCCTTCCATCTCGTGGGGAGATTTACAGCTGGACAGGTGATCCATAAGGTCGGGATAGAAGTGTTCCAGATATTTCACCCAGCCCGGGCTGCAGGATGTAATCATGGGCAGGGTTTTCTTCTGAGTAATCCGCTCAATCAGTTCATTGGCTTCTTCCATAATGGTGAGGTCGGCGGCAAAGTTGGTATCAAATACCGTATCCACACCCATACGCCGAAGGGCAGCCACAATCTTTCCGGTGACAATCTCGCCGGGCTGGAGGCCGAATTCCTCACCAATAGCCACACGGACCGCCGGGGCAATCTGGGCTACAACCAATTTGTCTGTATTGTTGATGGCTTCCCATACCCGTTTCTGATCGCTCTTTTCCCGAAGCGCACCTACCGGACAATGGACGATACACTGGCCGCAATACACGCAGGCCACTGTATTCAGACTCCGGCCCATGGCCGGGGCAACGGTGCTGTTAAATCCCCGGTTGATCAGGTCGATAGCCCCTACATTCTGCATTTCATGGCAGACCCGCACACAGCGCCCGCAGAGGATACACTTTTCCGGATCCCGTTCAATCGAAGGACTCGCCAGGTCCAGTTTCCCTTTCCGGCGCTGTCCTACATAGCGGTAACTCCGGACCCCATATTCTGCAGCCAGGGACTGTAAATCACAGTTTCCGTTCCGTATACAGACCAGGCAGTCCTGAGGATGATTTGCCAGCAGCAGTTCGACAATGGTTTTTCGGGCACGGCGGACTTCCGGCGAGTTGGTTTTCACTTTCATACCGTCATAGACCGGAAAGGCACAGGAAGGCACCAGCCGTCCCTGATCTTCCACTTCCACCATGCACATCCGGCAGGATCCTGTGGGTGAAAAGCCTTTCAGGTAACAGAGAGTGGGAATACGAATGCCTTCCCGCTCTGCGACTTCAAGAACTGTCTCGCCCGGATTTGCCCAAACTTCAATATTGTTAATGGTAATATTCATGCGCTTCCCTGATTTTTTTATTCCACATATATGGCGTTAAAATTACAGTTCATCATACACTGGTCACAGCGTGTACATTTGTCGCTGATGATATAATGGGCCTTTTTTCGTTCACCCACAATGGCATCGGCAGGACACTTGATAGCACAGATGGTGCAGCCGGTACATTTATCGGTATCGATTTTGTAGGTTAAAAGCTCCTTGCACACGCCGGCAGGACATTTTCGTTCATAGAGATGTGCTTCATATTCATCCCGGAAATAGTGAAGTGTGCTGAGTACGGGATTCGCCGCTGTCTGCCCCAATCCGCACAGGGATGTGGTGGTAATCACCTTGGCCAGGCGTTCCAGGTAGACCATCCCCTGAAAGCGGAGGAGGGCTTCTTCCGGATCATTTTCATTTTTATAGCTCCGGGTCAGCCGTTCGAGGGTTTCATAGAGCCGTTTGGTACCTTCCCGGCAGGGGATACACTTCCCACAGGACTCAGACATGATGAAGGTCATAAAATATTTGGCCAGATCGACCATACAGGTCGTTTCATCCATCACCACAAGTCCACCGGAGCCCATCATGGCACCGATCTCCTTCAGGTTTTCATAGTCGATCGCCGTATCGATGACGGATTCGGGGAGGGCACCTCCGGACGGTCCGCCGATTTGCACGGCCTTAAAACGCCGTCCGTCCGGAATGCCGCCGCCCACATCAAAGACAATCTGCCGAAGGGTGGTGCCCATGGGGACTTCCACCAGACCTACATTTTTCACCTTGCCAGACAGGGCAAAAATCTTTGTCCCCTTGGAGGTGGCGGTTCCGATGGACGCATACCAGTCCGCCCCCCGGCGGATAATGACCGGTACATTGGCAAAGGTTTCCACATTGTTGATAACCGTCGGTTTACCCCACAGCCCTTCGGTTGTAGGATAAGGGGGACGGGGACTGGGCATACCACGGTTCCCTTCGATGGAATTGATCAGCGCCGTCTCTTCTCCGCACACAAAAGCTCCGGCGCCTTCTTTGATTTTCAGTTTGAAATTAAATCCGCTGTTTAAAATATTGT
>LGGY01000034.1 GCA_001509335.1 Fidelibacterota bacterium 46_43 | reverse complement strand
GCCTTCAGGTATGGCTGGATCAGAAATTTCACAAGTTGGGATTATCTGATTCTGGCCTTGATTACGGGGATATTTGGTCAGCTGGGGGATCTGGTGGAGTCTGCTCTGAAGCGTCACATCGGTGTTAAAGACACCTCCCGTTTGTTACTGGATCACGGAGGAGCTCTGGACCGTCTGGATAGCCTGGCCTTTACCGGCCCGATCGTTTATACTTATTTGTTAATCCGTTTTGTTTAAATAAGGTGGAAGCATGGAAAAAAAGACTGTGAAACCTGAAAATATTCAATCGATTCTTGCAACAGATTGTGGAAGTACAACAACGAAAGCAATTTTGATTGAAAAGCAGGGGGATGAGTACCGGCTTGTGACCCGTGGTGAAGCGCCAACAACTGTGGAAGCACCCTTTGAGGATGTAACAAAAGGGGTGTTGAATGCAGTAAAAGAAGTAGAAGAGCTTCGGGGTCGGACCCTTCTGAATGAGGACAAGATCATCAGTCCGCAAAAGGGAGAAGCAGGGGTTGATATCTACATCTCCACCAGTTCGGCAGGTGGTGGTCTCCAAATGCTGGTAGCCGGTGTGGTTAAAGCCATGAGTGCAGAATCGGCAGAGCGTGCCGCCCTGGGGGCCGGGGCCATTGTCATGGATGTGTTAGCCTCCAATGACGGCCGGATGCCCCACGAAAAAATCTCCCGTATCCGGCATTTGCGCCCGGATATGATTCTTCTCTCCGGAGGTGTAGACGGAGGTACCATCAGCCATGTGGTGGAAATGGCCGAATTGTTGCGTGCAGCCAATCCCAAACCACGGCTCGGTATTAATTACCGCCTTCCCGTGATTTATGCAGGGAATAAAAAGGCTGCACCGGAAATTGAAAAGAATTTAGGTGAAGTGACGGATTTGAGTGTCGTACCGAATCTGAGACCGGTCCTCGAACGGGAAAATCTGGGTCCTGCCCGGGATAAAATTCATGATCTTTTCATGGAACATGTGATGGCTCAGGCCCCGGGATACAAGAAACTTATGGATATGACCCATGCTCCCATCATGCCGACTCCGGGAGCTGTAGGATCCATTATACAGGTCATTGCCCGGGACGAAAATATCTCAGTTGTGGGTGTGGATATCGGCGGAGCCACCACAGATGTTTTCTCCGTCTTTAAAGATCCCGATTCCGACGAACCGGTTTTCAACCGGACAGTCAGCGCGAATCTGGGGATGAGTTATTCCATTTCCAATGTACTTGCTGAAGCCAAACTTGAAAATATCCTGCGCTGGGTTCCCTTTGATATCAACGAAACCGATTTGCGGAACCGAATCGGCAACAAAATGATCCGCCCCACGACAATTCCCCAGAGTCTGGAAGAGTTGAAAATTGAACAGGCAATTGCCCGGGAAGCCCTGAGACTCTCTTTTGTGCAGCATAAATCCTTTGCGGTCGGACTAAAGGGAGTTCAGAAAGAAAGGACGATTTCAGATACCTTTGACCAGTCCTCTACAGGAGAAACACTTGTGAATATGATGGATCTGGATCTGCTGGTGGGCAGCGGCGGTGTGTTATCCCATGCACCCCGGCGCCATCAATCCGCACGGATGATGATCGATGCTTTCCTCCCTGAGGGGATTACTCAGTTGGCGGTGGACAGCATTTTCATGATGCCTCAATTGGGTGTTTTAGCCAGCGTTCATGAAAAAGCGGCGACAGAAGTCTTTAATAAGGATTGCCTCCTGCGTCTGGGGACCTGCATTGCGCCCGTTGGTTCGGTGAAACCGGGTAAGGATTTTGTCACGGTGAAACTCGAACTCCCGGAAGGAAAAGTCTTCAATCAGACCATTCCTTTTGGAGATATGATTTTGATTGAAGCGCCATATACACCGGTGAAGGCTGAAATAATACCGGTCCGCGGTGTGGATGTTGGCGATGGACCGGGAAATGCCATTCAAACCACCATATATGGCGGCCTGGTGGGGATCATCATTGATGCCCGGGGCAGGAATCCCTTCATCCTTCCTCCCAATCCCGCCGACCGGGTTCAGAAACTCCAGGTCTGGAGTCAGGCAGTGAAAGAATTTGAAAGCTAAGCGGAGATAGTTATGGCTCATGCATATACACCAGGACTGAAAGTCCTTGCGAAAACAATGCTTACCAAAACCCGACGCCTTCCCCTGAAAGGGAATGTGAAAGTGAAAAAGGGGGATTTGGTCAAAGCAGATGATATTGTGGCACACACCGATCTGCCGGGTAATGTCTTTCCCGTCAATGTGGCCAATTTTCTGAATGTGGACCCCTCTGAATTGGATGATTTTATGATTCGAAAAGAGGGAGATGTGATTCGGAAAGGGGATATCCTGGCAGAAACCAAAGGCATATTCGGCCTTTTTAAAAGTTCTGTAAAATCTCCTGTGGCCGGAACACTGGATTCTTATTCAAAAGTCACCGGACAGGCGATTATCCGGGAAAATCCGATTCCGGTGAATATCCATGCCTATATTGACGGGGTTATTGATGAGGTGATCCCCGAAGAAGGAGTTGTGATCCGGACAACCGCAGCCTTTGTGCAGGGCATTTTCGGTATCGGCGGTGAACGGCGGGGTGCCATTAAAATCCTTACCGATAAACCCGGAGATACCCTGACGGCTGACTTGATTGATGATTCCTGTAAAGGCAAAGTCCTGGTCGGCGGCGCCTTTATGACCCTGGATGCCTTCAAAAAAGCAGAAAAGATAGGTGTGGAAGGAATCATCGTAGGTGGATTCAACTATAAGGATATTAAAGATATTGTAGGATATGATATCGGTGTGGCCATTACTGGAGAAGAGCCGGTTCAGACCACCCTGATTGTAACGGAGGGTTTTGGCGAAATCCCGATGGCTGAACAAACCTTCAATTTATTGAAAGACCATGAGGAAGAGGTCGCTTCCATCAATGGAGCAACCCAGATCCGTGCCGGTGTAATCCGTCCGGAAGTCATTATCTGCCTCGATGAAATAGCAGATAATAAAATCAAATCGGCGGATGTTAAAGGCATGGATATCGGTACGGTTGTCCGTGTGATTCGTGCACCCTATTTCGGTCTGCTGGGGGAAGTGACAGAACTGCCCCATGCCCTGCAAAAACTGGAATCAGGCTCTATGGCCAGGGTGGCTAAAGTAAAGATCTATAAGCAGAATAAAGAAGTGATGCTCCCCCGTGCCAATCTTGAGATTTATGAGACAAAATAATATAATCCTGTGAAGATAAATGCCGGAGTTTACTTCGGAGTTTATCCTTTTTTTCAGGGTTTATATTTCCTATAATAATCCGGTAAAAATTCCGGATAAATGATAAGCAATGAATGATGACACCCTCATGACCTGGAAGATTCACATGGTAAAACAGAATCCTGGCAAAGGCATTGCCGTCCTTATCTTCATCCTGACCGTTTCCTTTTTTGCCGGGGTTGCCGGTGAAAGCCTTATCTTCCTCTTTTTATCTCTGCTGGTTCTGGGAAGTTATGTGTTACCCTATTTTGTCCCTGTTTCTTATACATTGACAGAAAAAGGAATTACAATTCGTACCGGGTGGATGACAAAAGAGCGGGACTGGAAAGAATTCCGACGCTGGGAGCGAAGCGGGAATGCCATTAAATTATATACCATGAAAAAACCATCCCGTCTCGATAATTACCGGGCCTGGCTCCTTAGAACAGGACAAAAGGGAGACGAGGTGGAAGCAATTGTAGCCCGGAAAATAGTAAATACTGAATAAGCAAATGACTGAAGAAAAAGACAAGAAAAAGGCTATGACAGATAAAATCGCCCAGGCCATTGTCCGCCGGGGAATGTCTGTACCGGCCGTCTTTTTTATGCAAACACTTAAACCTATGAACTTTATTGGTTCTCAGGCAGTAGTGTTTTTCGGACCGGTTTTGGAATCCCTTTTTCCCCGGTCAGATATCTATGGAATCGCGGAATTCATGGAAGAAAGAGAAAATGTGGAACAGCTCATGGAACGCATCGAAGCGTTGGAAAGTGAACACGAGCCGGAACCTGAAAAGAAAGAACGAAAGCGGTGCTTTTTTAAAAAAGCAAAACGCAAAAAATAGATAAACTGTTGGCAGACGACATGTGAAGAGTGGAGGATCTATGAAACGAAATGGATTTTTCCTGATCCTGAGCTTGGTGATGGGAGCCGCAGTCCCCCTTCTGGGAGCACTGGATCCTGTGGCCGTCCCCAAAGAAGGGGAACCGGAAGGCCGGATTGTTGTACTCAATGTGAATCCGGTGGACCAGGCTTTCAGATATGATATTTTTCAAAAGTCTGAAGGGGAAAAAGACTGGAACTTCATCATCAGTTATACCCATCTGGATGAAGAAATGTTGTTCGATATCAACAATGGTGTTCCAACCCGTTTTAAGGTAACAGCCCTGGACAAGGATCTGAATGTATTGGAAGAAGCGGTGACCGAACCTGTAGTCACCGAGGCAATGTGGTTCAATACGAAGCGTATTGTTCGTTTCATTGCTATGATTCTCTTTTCCGGGATCATTTTGTATTATATCCGAAAAGCCCGCCAGATGAAGGAGATTTATCTGCGACCCATTGCCGGCTTAAAAGCTTTTGAAGAAGCTGTAGGCCGGGCAACGGAAATGGGTAAATCGGTCCTTTACGTTCCGGGTATTATGGATCTGGACCAGGTTGAAACCATTTCCGGTGTGATCATTTTGGGTCACGTAGCCAAAATGACTGCCCGGTATGAAGCCAACCTGAATGTTCCGGTGTCCAGGTCTTTGGTGATGGAAGCCGCCCGGGAGATTGTGAATGAATCCTACCTGAGCGAAGGACGCCCCGATCTGTTTAATCCCGATATGGTCCACTACTACACCGATGATCAGTTTGCCTTTGCCGCTGCCGTGGATGGGATCATGCTCCGGGAAAAACCTGCCGCCGTTTTCCTTCAGGGAAAATTTTATGCAGAATCCCTGATTCTTGCCGAAACAGGGAACTCCATCGGCGCCATCCAGATTGCCGGGACCGGTTCACCATCCCAGATCCCGTTCTTTGTCACAGCCTGTGACTATACCCTGATTGGTGAGGAATTTTTTGCCGCCAGTGCCTACCTGGGCAAAGATCCAAAATTGCTGGGATCCATCAAGGGCCAGGATATTATTAAAGGGGCAATTATGATAACAATCCTCCTGGGGGTGATTTTTGAGTCCCTGGGATTCACCTTTTTTAAAGATATTTTCAATCTCTAAAGGAGTAAACGATGTTTCTAAAACGACAAGTTCCATTGGCTATTGTGTTTATTGTCGGTGTGATCATGCTGCTTTCATGGTTTATTCCTCATGAACCTTTTGCCAATCTGGAGATTCATGCCACCCAGTGGTTTGATATCATTGCCAGTTTTGCCATGATCCTGGGAGCCCTGAATCTTTTAAAATTACAGGGTAGAAAAGTGATCCGCCGGCAAAAAGGCTGGTTCTACAGTCTTGCTGCTGTCCTGGGCTTTTTCCTTACCCTTACTTTTGGGTTTTTCTTTAAAGGGGGTTATTACCTGGAGGTGAAGGATGTAGGCCCCAATGCAGCATACTTCAATCAAAAAGTCAGTGAAATCACCCATACCGAAGTCCACGCCGTGGAAAGAGCTTTTGCCAAAGTCGGAGAGGGAAAACCCATTAACCGGAATTTTTACACCCACGGCGGTGCGTTGAAACTCTATAATGAACTTTCCAGCAAAGGGACGGTTGTGGAAATCAAACAACTGCCCTGGGGAAGTCATCTTCAGGAAAGAGGGACTTTTTACAGCTGGATATTTTATTCCATCTTCACACCCCTAACATCCACTATGTTTGCCCTTCTGGCCTTTTTTGTGGCTTCAGCTTCGTACAGGGCATTCAAAATCAGAAACCTGGAGGCCACCATTCTCCTGGCGGCTGGTATTATTATTATGATCGGCCGGGTTCCCCTGGGGGCGTACCTTACCGGATGGCTGCCTTCCTGGCTTCAGTGGCTGCATCTGCCCAGACTCCAGGAGTGGATTTATCAGTACCCCAATGCTGCCGGTTCCCGGGCGATTATGATCGGTATCGGACTCGGAATTGTGGGTACATCCCTCCGGGTGATTCTGGGAATCGAAAAATCATTTATGGGGGAGAAGTAATATGAATCGCAAATTCAATACATTTCTGCAAAATCTGGACAGACTGGACCGTCGTATCATCTTTCTCATTATTGGGCTGGTTGTGCTGATTCCCCTTCTGGTTCCCCTGAATCTTCCCGTCGAGCCAACCGGACTGACACGGGATGCTTTTGAAGCAATCCATCATCTGCCCGATGATGCCACGGTTCTCATTTCATTTGAATACGGACCATCTACCAAACCGGAAATCCATCCCATGGCCGTGAGTGTGTTACGGCACTTCTTTGCCCGGGGATATAAAGTGGTGGTGATGTGCCTCTGGCCTGACGGCCTGTTTATGGCCCGCGAAGCCCTGGATGAAGTGTTGAATGATGAACGGTTTGATGACCTGGTATATGGTGTGGACTATGTGAAT
>LGGY01000180.1 GCA_001509335.1 Fidelibacterota bacterium 46_43 | reverse complement strand
GGTGCTCTCTATGCCATTACCTGCCCTGTTGGCAAGGAATTGGCAGATATGACAACTGATGATGTTCATGAACTCCGTCCCAATGGGGGCTCAGGCGGTATGTGTACTGCGATTGGCGACCTGGATGGCAATGGGATGATGAACATTTACTCAACAAATGGCGGTTCTTCCATATTAGTTGTTGAGCATAACGGTGGTGATCCAACATTGCCGGAAAGCTGGGAAACCAGAAAAGCTTATACATCACCTCACTTTAGTGGTGCTTTAGGTATGTATTATGCCGGTGACCTGGATGGCGACGGACTGGATGAGATCTATCTTGCCAATACAGGCTCAGGAACAACAGCGATTGCTGCTGGTATTGAATACCTTCCCCCGGCCGTTTTCTTCTCTGAATACATTGAAGGATCCAGTAATAACAAAGCGCTGGAAATTTATAATGGAACAGGTGAAGATATTGATCTGAGTGATTTCACGGTTAAACTCGGATCCAATGGTGGTGCCTGGGGCAATACACTTGTGATGAATGGTATTTTACCGGCAGGCGAAGTTTATGTCATTGCCAATTCATCTGCTGTCAGTGCTATCCTGGATGTGGCTGATACTACAAGTTCTGTTACCTATTTTAATGGTGATGATGCTATTGGTTTATTCCATGATGGTGTTCTGATTGATGTTATCGGAACATATCTGTTTGATCCGGGTACTGCCTGGGATGTTGCCGGTGTAACAAATGCAACTCAGGATCACACTCTGATTCGTAAGGATGAAGTTTTAACCGGTAATACAGACTGGGCATCATCAGCCGGAACCAATACTGCTGATTCTGAATGGAAAGTTTACGACAAAGATACATTCAGATATCTGGGAACCCATCCTTTTGTTCCTCCTGTATATCCTGATCCTGAAGTCCTGTTTACATGGTGGGAAGCAGGTGCCGGTGGTTATTCATTTTTCCAGAATGACAACAATACTCGTGGTTTGGGTTTTGTTATGACAACTGATGAAGCCAAAGTCTATGTTCCCAGCAGAACCGGTGGACCCAATATTTATATTCTGGATGCTTTTACCGGTGATTCTCTGGGTAAACTGGATATGACCGGTGTTACAGGCGGTACTTTTCCAATCAATGATGTTGCTGTTGCAGAAGATGGTGTCATTTATGCCGCTAATCTGGTTACAGGAACCACAGGTTTCAAAATCTATCGCTGGGAAAATGAAGCAGCTGTTCCTACAGTAGCTTTCGAAGGTGATGTGAATAGCCGTACCGGTGATTCATTTGCTGCCGAAGGCTCCGGTGCAGGAACAATTCTGTATGCCAGCGGTGGTGGAAATACCGTTGTTGAAGTTTTTACAACAACAGATGGCCTTACGTTCACAAGTGGAACGGATATACCTGTTGCTGCCGGATTGGCCCGTGGTGGTATCGCTCCTGTTGGAGATGGTACTTTATGGGTAAATGGTGCCGGTACAAATCCAACCTGGATAAATGCAACCGGAACTGTTCTTGCTACTCTTCCGGGAAGTCTTGTTTCAAGTTCTTTCCATCATATTGATTATCTTGAAACAACATCCGGAGAGAAATTTGTTGGTTTAGCCGGTGGAAATGTAACCGGAACCAGTGAAAAAGTGGAAATCTGGGAAGTCTCGGACGTTGAATACCCCTGGTTCTGGGGTTACGGCATGCTGACCGGTACTTGGAATGTCAATGGAAATGGAACCGGTGGAGCCGAATTGTTTGAAAGACCGGACGGATCCTTGAATGTTGTCCAGTTGGTTACAAACAATGGAATTGCGACATACTCAGTTAATAACACACCACCCGCATTATTTGATATCTTCGAAGACTTTGCCGATGATTCGGATATTGCCAACTGGCGGTCGGATAACAGTGGCTGGACAGCACGTTCTCATGTTGATGGCATGATGTTGTTGTCTGATGGCGGATGGACATTTGATGCCCGCCGTGATGTGGAAGCAGAAGCCAATACCTTCTTTAAAGCCACGGCTACGGTGAAAACTATCGGTTCTTTCAGTCAGTACGACAATCAATACCTCTATTTCGGTGTTGACGGACTCGGTGGTGACCAGGTATATCAGACCTCCTGTGTATCTGATGATGACTTTACAACATTCACCGTTATCGGTTATGCTGTAAATACATCCGGTACCCTTTTTATCGCCGGACAAGGCGGTTCTGGTGCTGATACGGTTTACGTGGATTCTTATACATTCACGAATGATTTCGTTCCTGAATTGGATCAGATATCTACGATTGCCGAAGCCAAAGCCATACCGGATGGACAAATGGCAGCCACAAAAGGTGTTGTGACCTGTACAACGATCGGTGCGCCGATTTTTATGCAGGATGAAAACGCCGGTATCGCACTCTATGACTGGGATTTTATTAATGACGGAATCGTCAAAGAAGGTGATGAGATTCTGGTGATTGGCACACGATCCACGTATCGGGGATTGGTCCAGATTCAGAATACCGACGATAATTATATTGTCCTCAGTGAAAATAATCCTGTTGAACCGATACTCATTACAGTACCCGATCTGGATAGTCGTCAATATCAGGGCATGCTTGTTATGATCGCTGATGTGGATACGGTTCCGGGATTTACCTGGCCTGAAGAAGGCAGTGATGCCACGATTACCCTAATGGATGCGGACAGCAATGAATTTGCTTTACGTATCGATAAAGATGGGAATATCGATGGTTCACCCGAACCCAATCAATGGCCACTGGATCTGATCGGTGTGGTTGGCGAATATGATGTCCCGCAGATCATGCCGCGTTACAGAGAAGACTTCATTGACAATCAGCCTCCGGCTCCCTTCTTTGTCCTGAATCCGGTTGATGGTGACACGATCACCTCTCTGGATGATCCGGCCTTTGTGGATGTGACGATTGATGGCAAGACCGTTAAAACATTGTTCTTAAATTGGACAGAAGCAACGGATACCGATGCAGGTGACACCGTGACCTATGAAATCATGATTTCACCCGATGTTTCGGAAGAAGCAATGGTTACAACGGATACACTCTACTATCTGCCTATTCCTGAGGACAGACCCTGGGATATGAACGGAACCTATGACATGTACGTCCAAGCCGTTGACCTGCTTGGCAATACAACCAGCAGTGATACTGTAACCGTGACGTTTGAATTCAAGGCACCACCGGAAGTCAAATTTGCCGATGTGGTCCTTGTGGATGGCGTACCTGCCTACTACGCCGAATTCAATATGCCGATTGTTATGGACATCACTAACTATAAGCTGATTGATTGGGATACAGAAACAGCAATAGATCCTGCAACGATGGATTCCATTGCTCCCAATGCCATCATGCTGAATGCCACTCTGGCAGAAGATCATTATGTATCTCTGGCTTACAGTGGTGTTGTCGCAGCGGATGATGACGCTGCAGAACCCATGACAATCAGCGATACAACAGATGCAAATGAAGTTCTGATTCCCTTCAGTGAAAACCATCCTGAAGATACGGAACATATTATTGAAACTTTTGAAGCGAATACAGGTACCTTCTGGGCGCCGACCGGTTCGGGTTCAACATATGGTATTCTTACAACATCGACATTCGCCGTTTCAGACGAAGAAGCATTCAGAGGTGAAAAATCTGGTAAACTGACACTGCTCGATGATCCTGATAAAGAAGGCGGCTGGTATGTAAGACTCTATCATCAGTTGCAGTACACAGCCCGGGCAGACGCCAAACTTATGCTTATGGTCAAAGGAACCAATGCCAATGTCGATATCCGCCTCTCCATTAAGGATACAGGATATGAACAGGGTCCGTGGAAAACGGTGACTCTCGCTGAGAATGATTGGCAGATCGTCACATTTGACCTGCTCAATGATGAAGCTGAAGGCTGGATTACCGGCAACGGTAAAGTTGAAGGAAAGACTGTCCAGATTGAAGCGATTCACATGAGATGCAGTGAAGATGCGGATGTAACACTCTATCTTGATGAATTCATGGAACGTCGGCTTATTGATGTGTCTTTCAATGTCAATATGAAGAAATATGCAGAAGCCGGTGATTTCAGCATTGAGAATGACTTTGTCGATGTTGCGGGTACTTTCAATAACTGGGAAGGAACAGTTATGAATGATCCCAATGCCGATACCATCTATACGGCAGTCATTCCGTTGAAACAGTTCTCAACACATGAATTCAAGTTCCGTATCAACGGAAACTGGGATACGTCTGAATTTCCAGGTGGTGGACCTAATCGTGTATACACCGTGGGTGATTCCGCGAATAATGTCGTGACCTACTGGTATAACAACGAAGTATATGTCAGTATTGTGGATAACCTCATTCCCGATGTATATGAACTGGGTCAGAATTATCCCAACCCGTTCAATCCTATGACAACCATTCCTCTGGCTCTGCCGGAAGCCGGTTTGGTTAAACTGGTCCTCTATGATATCTCAGGCCGTATGGTGAAAGAAATCTACAGTGGTGAACTGAATGCCGGTTACCATGATTTCAATTTCCATATCGGCAACCTGGCCAGCGGTATTTACATTTACCGTGTAAAGGTCAATGACTATCAGAAGGCCCATAAGATGACAATCCTGAAATAATCCTCGATTAAACAGGATAGATAAAAAAGGGCGGGTAACCGCCCTTTTTTTAATTAAGAATGAAGAATTAAGAATGATAAATTTAATTATGAATTATGAATTTAGTGTGTTTGTGATTTATGATGTGAAGTATTAGAGAGATTTTTTGATAGATAGATTTATTGATCGAAGGATTTTAATAATTTCTTCACATTCAAATATTAATATTTTAAGTTTTTGTGAAGAAGAGCCATTTGCTTCATTTAGTAACTTCAACCAATACTGAGTTTCGTTTGCTTCCTTGAGGGCTATCATCATTTTATTGCTAAAATCCCTTTTTGATACAGCACTTTGAGCTTCACTGATATTTGCCCCTATTGATGTCCCTGATCGTAAAAGTTGATTTGATATGATATATTCTTTTTGATTTGCTTTTAATTCATTTACATAGTCCATAATTCCGACAGAAAAATGAAAAGTTTTATCTGCAATGATGTTCTTCTTCATAATAAATTATAATAAAAGTGAAAGAAAAAAACAAGATAATATGAATAATAATATATTATTCAACCAATATCATTCTTCATTCATCATTCAATTCATTATTCAATTCATAATTCATCATTCATCATTCTTCATTCTAAATATGTATTGTTTCACCAAGTATTCCCCTGGCTGCTTCCATCACAGCCTCTGATAATGTGGGGTGGGCATGGATCATAGAGGCAATATCTTCCGGAAGGAGTTCGGCTTTTCGGGCCAGGAGAATTTCATGAATAAGTTCCGTGGCATCTTTTCCGGCGATGTGGGCACCCAGTATTTCATGGGTTTCTTCATGGCAAACGAGTTTTACCAGACCTTCAGGTTCTTCAACAGCCACAGATTTACCTGCACCCCTATAAGGAAAAGAATAGACTTTTACCTTGTATCCAGCTTCCTTTGCTTTGGCTTCCGTATAACCGAAACTTGCAATCTGTGGTTCCGTGTATACGGCACCGGGAATTAAGGTTTGATCAATCCGTATTTCGTGTCCCTTGCCGGCTATGTGTTCCACGGCAATTTCACCTTCCTTCGAAGCAACGTGAGCCAATAGTGGCGTATTTATTACATCCCCGATAGCATAGATTCCCGGCACGGATGTTTCATAATAATCACCCGTCACAATAAACCCACGTTCGGTTTTTATACCTACTTCTTCCAAACCCAGATCTTCCGAGTTGGGGGTCCGGCCCACGGCTACCAGGATTTTTCCCACTTCAATCATATCCGATTTACTGTCAGCATCCAGTTTTACTTTATACCCGGTATTCAATTTTTCAGATATACTTGCTTTTGTGGACGTGTAAATCTTAATTCTATTCTTTTTGAAAGCTTTGGAAAGAATATCCGAAACATCCTTATCTTCAAGGGGAAGGATTGTATCCAGCATTTCAATAAGGTGAACCTGAACGCCGAATGAACTGAGAATATATGCAAATTCTACTCCGATGGCTCCGGCACCGATAATTGCCATACTTTCCGGCAATGTTTTCAAACTTAACGCACCGGTGGATGATAAAATTCCATCCTCATCAAATTCGAGTCCGGGTATGATCTTTGGACGTGAACCGGTAGCTATCAAAATGTTTTTTGCTGTATACTGTCTATCTTCATCAACCGTTACTGTGTTTTTTTTTGAAATCTTTGCCGTTCCTTTGATAAGTTCGATGTTGTTTTTTTTCAGGAGAAATTCTACGCCTTTGGACAGTTTGGTTGCGGCAAGCCTTGATTTCTTATAGATAGATTCATAATTAAAACCTGAAGTATCCGTTTTAATACCCATGTTTTCCAGATCTTTCAGATATGTGAATTTCTGAGCCTGGGATATAAGCGATTTTGAGGGAATACAACCCCAGTTCAGGCACACGCCGCCAGGATTGTCTTTCTCAATAACTGCCGTTTTCAGTCCCAGCTGGGATGCCCGGATGGC
>LGGY01000179.1 GCA_001509335.1 Fidelibacterota bacterium 46_43 | reverse complement strand
AAAGAACGGATCCATCCAGGATTCCCCGGGAAATACCGTATGAATTCCTTCATGTAATATATCGTAACTTGTACGAAGGTAACTCACGGGTATTTTTTTATTAATGAGAACATCAGCCAGCCAGGTTGTAAAATCCCGAAACAGGATGGGCGAATCCAGGTCCACCGCCTGGGACAAGTGCTGCAAAATGTATTTCATATCCCGTTCGCAAATATCCCGGTTTTTCCGGATGTCACACACATCTTCTGAAACCATTTTTTGCAGACTCAAACGAAGAATATCCGTTCTATGTTGATCCAGCATCCTGCTGTTTTCATTCATCATGGGAAAATCCTCCCTGGTTTACGCAAAAATACAGTTTGCAGTGGATAAAATCGACCCTTTTTTATATTTATATTTTAAAATATTTTGCTTCCGGATGAATCAGTATCAGGGCTGTTGTAGAGCATTCCGGCACCAGTTGATATCCTGAGGTAAGGCTCACGCCTATATTCGAGGCTTTTAAAAGCTTGAGAATCGTCTTTTGGCTTTCAAGTCCAGGCGCCATGGGATATCCCGGACTGATCCGAATCCCCTGAAAAGTTCCGGGTTTTTGATATGTTTCTGCTTTATTTTTATCCAGTCCCAGTTCATGGCGTATGCAGGCATGGTTTTCTTCAGCCAGGGCTTCGGTCAATTGCATTAAAAGCCCATGATAAAAGAAATATTCGGCATAATCATGGGATGCATACAAACGGCGGCTGATACGGAGCGCTTCATGCCCCATCGTTACACACTGAATGGGCAGGAGTCCATCCTTATCCGGTAAAAAGTAATCGATCACGGAGAGGCACTCTCCTTTGTCCTGCCGGGGAAAGGACAGGTAAGACCTTTCGGAACTGCCGGGAAGATGCACAGAAAGCACCGTTTCCGATTGCCTTTGAACCAGGCAATAGGCATAGACAGCCCTGGGATGGAAAGACTTCCGGATTTCATCCCGGTGAAGCATTTCCTCCAGGCGCTCTTCACCTTCTTCCTTTAAAAAAGTTTTATATTCCTCAAGGGACATTTTCCCTTTGCGCAACTGCCATTGAAAAGTAAACAGGGTTTTACGGTTCAGGTAATTCACAAGTGTATCAAGCTCGATATCCTGCCGAATCTGCACATCCTCAGCAGGCGGGCCGGGATACTCATAGGCAGGGATCTCGGTTTGACGGAATTTTCCTTTATCAGATAAACTTTTCTCCCTCTTCACTTTATTTTTGGGGATATTTTTTTCTTCCATCTTCTCGTCTAAAGCATTCAGGATAGACAAGCCCTGGAAAGCATCAGCGGCGTAAAAAACTTTGCCTTCATATACAGGCGCCAGTTCATCACAGACAAAGGATTCCGTTAAAGCGGCACCCCCAAGTAAAACAGGAATGGTAATGTGGTTCTCTTTCAGCACCAACAGGGTGTTTTTCATTTCAAGGGCAGACCGTACCAGGAGGCCACTAAGGCCAAGGGCATCGGGCTGGATGGTCTGAACAGCATTCAACACTGCTTCAGGCGTTTGACGAATGCCGATATTATGGACGATAAAACCGTTATTGGATAAAACCACATCCACCAGATTTTTCCCGATATCATGGACATCGCCCCGTACCGTTGCCAGGACCACTGTACCCTGGATCATAGTCTCGTTTTTATCCATGAAGGGTTTCAGGATATCCACCGCTTTTTTCATAACGGATGCCGATTTCAGAACAAAGGGAAGTTGCATTTTCCCCGATCCAAAAAGTTCGCCGATTTCCTTCATGCCGGGTAAAAGGATATCGTTGATGATATTCGGGGGAGACATTTTATTTTTCAATGTCAACAACACCTTTTCAAGGCCGGCCGAATCCCCATGGAGCAGTTTTTTCTTCAGGATTTCTTCCGGTAAGATATCTTCCTGATTGGACACATCTTCCGGTGAAATTTCTGCCCCGCCAGCCTGAATCAGGTGAATCAAAGGATCCCCCTCCGATGAATCATTGTAAATGAGTTGACGGCACAGGTTTTGTAACGGGTCGGGGATATCCGGAAGGGGCATGATTTTTCCCGGATGGATGATAGCTGCATGCATCCCGGCTTGTACCGCTTCATACATCATGACCGAGTTCAGCATATGCCGGATCCGGGGTTTCAATCCAAACGAAACATTGCTTACCCCCAGCAGCAGATGGACTTCCGGGAAAGATTCCCGGATTTTTTTGATAGCCCTGAGTGTTTCCATCGCCGCATTCCGGTCCGCATCTTCCCCGCTAGCCAGGGTAAAGGTGAGAGGATCAATAAACAGGTCTCGTCTGCTGAGTCCGGCCCTTTCCGCCAGTGCAATCATCCGGCCGGCAATGGCACACTTCCGCCCGGCTGTTTTGGCCATGCCCTCTTCATCAATGGTGAGGCAAATCAGCATGGCTCCGTATTGTTTGCTGAGCCGGACCATGGCAAGGAAAGCTTCTTCCCCGTTTTCCAGATTGGCCGAATTAATAATGCACCGACCGGCACAACGTTTCAGGGCTGTTTCAATAACCACAGGATCCGTGCTGTCAATTTGCAGTGGAAGGCGGCATTCCGTATTCAACCGGCGGAAAAAATAATCCATATCCGCTTTTTCATTCCGCCCAACGACGGAAAGTGATACATCCACTACATGAGCCCCTTCCTGTTCCTGTCTGTTCACAATGGACATCATGGTATCCCAGTCTTCCTCGAACAACGCCTTTCTGAAAGCCCGGGACCCATTGGCATTGGCACGTTCGCCAATCAACAGGGGCGCCGGTTTTACCCGGACAGCCTGACTTTGATACAGGGATGAAATAGCAGACTCGCCAGATACTTTACGGGAATATTTGGGTTGTACTGCAGCTGCTTTTTCTGCAATACAGCGGATATGAGCCGGCGTGGAACCGCAACACCCGCCGACAATGGAAACACCCATATCCTGTATAAAAGTTTTGATTTCCGAAGCCATTGTTTCCGGTTCCAGTTCATACACAAAGCGCCCTTTTGTATGAACCGGCAAGCCTGCATTGGGCATGGCAAATACCGGAAAGGGTGACAATTCAGATAAAAGGCGCAAATGAGAGCGCATTCCCTCAGGGCCTGTAGCACAATTGAGCCCCATAGCAGACAAGGGATATGGAGACAGAGCAGTGACCACTGCCGGAATATCTGATCCGGCCAGCATGGTGCCATTGGATTCAATGGTAACAGAAACGATCAAGGGAATATCCGGAGCAATGTCCAAAATAAGCCGAACCAAGGTCTTTACATGGAGCAAATCCTGGGCTGTCTCAATGATGAGCAGGTCAGCACCTCCCTCTGTCAATCCCTGAATCTGAGGTTTATAAGCCGTATAGATGGTGTCGGGACTCACATGGTTCAGAGAGGGCATCCGGCTTCCGGGCCCCACCGATCCCGCCACCAGATGAAGATCCTCCTTTACCTTTAAATCATCGACAATTTTCCGGGCACATTGGGCTCCTGCAAAATTCAGCTCATAGACCCGGTCTTCCAAACCATGTTCCTTCAGAACCAGGGCATTGGCCCCAAAGGTGTTTGTTTCAAGGATATTGGCCCCGGCGTCGAGATACTGCCGGTGGATGGATTCAATAAGGTCCGGCCGGGAAACATTCAGAATCTCAGGGCATCCTTCATGACCGGCGTAATCTTCCGGTTTCAGACCGGCATCATCAATCAGAGTCCCCATGGCTCCATCAATGATACAAACACCCCGGGAAAGATATTCTTCAAAGGCTTTTCTGCTGATGGTCATATCACCTCATTCTCTTTACTTAATTTACCGGAATCCGGGGAGAGGGAAAACAGGCAATCACCATTTGGGAATCTTTTCTCAGGGACTCCCGGGTATTCACGCATATTTGGGTGATATTTTTCTTGTCACCGTCGGTAAACTCCAATAATTTTCCTCGCAAATGGAGGAATCATGAAAAATTTCCGAAGGATAACTGTCCAGAGTTTTGTCCCCGAAGAGCTTCAGGAATTGAAAGAATTCAGTTACAATTTATGGTGGAGCTGGAAACCCAATGCCCAGAAACTTTTCCGGACTTTAGGGGATGAGCTGTGGTATGATGTTGAACACAATCCTTTAAAACTTTTAAAATATCTGAGTCAAAATCAATTCAATACCAAAGCGAACGATCCTGAATTTCTGAACATCATGAAGTCGGTGATGGATGAATTCAATCATTACATGACCCGGAAAGATACCTGGTTTGACGAGACATACCCTGAGAAAGAGAATTTTTTAGTCGCCTATTTTTCGGCAGAATTCGGCATTCATGAAAGTATCCCCGTTTACTCGGGTGGGTTGGGGATTCTGGCCGGTGACCACTGCAAAAGTGCCAGTGATCTGGGTATACCCCTGGTGGGTGTAGGGATGATGTACAAACAGGGTTATTTCAACCAGCAGATAGATGGGGACGGAAATCAGGAAAACATGTATCCAAGCTACGATTTTGGAGAAATCCCCATTCAACTGACCCGGGACGAGAAGGGCAACCCCCATAAAGTTTTCATCAATTTACCCGGCCGAAATGTGTATGCTCAGATTTGGCGTATGCAGGCCGGGAGGACATCCATCTACCTTTTGGATACAGACATACAGGAAAACCTGCCTGAGGACCGGATTCTGACATCCCAACTGTACGGTGGAGATCATGAAATGCGGATCACCCAGGAGCTGCTTTTGGGAATCGGAGGTGTCCGGGCTTTACGTTTACTGGGATATAAACCTTCCGTCTGGCACATGAATGAAGGACATTCAGCTTTTCTGGTCCTTGAAAGGGTCCGTGAACTGGTTGAAGAGGGCATGGCCTTTGACGTGGCTAAAGAAATCGTATCCAGCAGTTCCATTTTCACCACTCATACTCCTGTTTCGGCAGGACACGATGCTTTTGACGAAGCCTTGATGCACAAATATTTTGATCATTGTTTCCAGAATTACGGGCTGGACTGGAATACCTTTTATATGCTGGGACGGGATGTCAACAAGAACTTCAGCATGACGGTCCTCGCCATGAAGATGGCTAAAAGCTGCAACGGGGTGAGCCGTCTGCACGGTGAAGTAAGCCGTCGTTTGTGGAGTGATATTTGGAAAGACATTCCAGTGTGTGAAATTCCCATTACCCATGTAACCAACGGAATTCACACGGAAACATGGGTCTCCCGTGAATTCAGGAAACTCTATAACGAATATCTGGGAGACGATTGGATTGTACACATCGATAATCCGGAGATGTGGGAAATCGTCAATGATATTCCGGCCGGGCGGCTTTGGGATGTCCATAAAATCCGGAAGCAGCGTCTGGTGGATGTGGTTAAGCAGCGCATCAAAAACCGGGACCAGCGGAATGGTGTTCCGCAATACATTACAGACCGTGCCCTGGAAAACCTGACACCTGATGCACTGTTTATAGGATTTGCCCGGCGTTTTGCCACCTACAAGCGGGCAACTCTTCTTTTCCGGGATATTGAACGCTTGAAACGCCTTGTCTCCAACCGGGAAAAACCGGTGGTCTTTTTCTTCGCCGGAAAAGCTCATCCGGCTGATCGTCCGGGGCAATCCCTCATCAAGGAAATTTACCATATCAGCATGAGTGAACCGTTTCTGGGAAAAATTTTTATTCTGGAAAATTACAATATGACCCTGGCACGCTATCTGGTGTCCGGTGTGGATATCTGGCTGAATAATCCAAGACGCCCCCGGGAAGCCAGCGGGACATCCGGCGAAAAGGTTCCTGTAAACGGTGGCATCAATTTCTCCGTCCTTGACGGCTGGTGGGTGGAAGGATTCAACGGAAAAAACGGATGGACCATCGGCGAACCGAAAGAATATGCCAATAATGATATCCAGGACAGTGAGGACAGTGCCAACCTGTATTACACACTGGAAAATGCCATCATTCCGGAATATTTTGAGCGGTCCAACGGAGATCCCTATTCCGAAGCCTGGATCCGGCGCATGAAAGAGTCCATACGCTCTGTGACCCCGGTGTACAGTACGCACAGGATGGTAAAAGACTACATGAATAACCTTTATAAACCGGCTTTTGAGCACAAACAACTTCTCACGGCTGACAACTATAAAAAAGCAAAAGAGTTGGTAGAATGGAAACAAAAAATTGCCCATGCCTGGAAAGATGTCTGGGTTACTGAAATTAACCCCATAGAAGAATTCATCAATACATTGCACATGCAGATCACCTGTGATGTGATGCTGGACGGATTGAATCCTGAGGATGTCAAAGTGGAAGTATACCTGGTGAGGGAATACCAGGAAGATCAAGCACCTGTATCTGTCGAGGAATTGAAACTCAAAGAGAAAAATACTGAAGGACGATATGTTTATGCGGGAACGGTAGAAATTCCAAAGGCAGGGACCTACAGCTACAATGTTCGGGTAAGACCCTGGCATAAAAACCTGCTGCACCCCTTTGAAACAGGGATGATCCGCTGGATGCAGATTATCAGTTAATGCTCATGGGATATGAAAGACATTCCGGAACAGAAGTTATAGATACAAAAACGGCAGGCAGAAAAACTGCCGTTTTTTATTTTATGACTGATTCCCAAATTC
>LGGY01000033.1 GCA_001509335.1 Fidelibacterota bacterium 46_43 | reverse complement strand
GGGGAATGTATCTTCTGGCGAGTGGGAGCTATTTCTCAAGGATTCCATCACAGGGCATGAGGTTTGGTCTATAGGGGACGGTGAGATAGGGGCAGGTGATTCCGTGAAGTATTTCTGCTCATGGGATTCTCCTCTTTATGGATATTCGAAAATTATGTGGTATTGCCGTTATGGAATCGCAGAAAATACGGGGTCAGAAAAAATACCGGTTCCTTTACCGACCGATTCCCTGTACATCACTGAATTTTGTCCCCTGCCGGCAGATGGAATATCCTGTGAATATATTGAGTTTTACAATGCATCCAGGCGGCCTGTTAATCTGGCGGGTACCACCATCAGTGACCTCACAGGAACAGCCCGTCTGACAGATACAGATTATGTGCTTCCCAAACTCGGGCTGAGGGTGGCTGCGGAATGTCCTGATCTCCGGCAGGATATGCAGTCACCCCCATTTTTTGTATGGATCCCTCCGCAATGGCGTTCCCTGAATAACGGGGGAGATGCGATAGTATGGAGAGATTTTAAAGGACGTGTACTGGACAGCTTGAGGTACACATCTTCCTGGGACATGCAAAGCGGTTTCGGTCTGGAACGGCGCTTCCTATTCCGTTCGGCTGCCCGTGCAGATAACTGGGTCCCAGGATTTTCCCCCGGTGTGATTGCTTTAGATTCATTGCCTGACCGGGCATGGGAAGGTGAACTTTATCTTATAAATCGCCGGGCAGAAACCCTGACGTTTGGCGTGAAAGTTACCAACCAGGGACGTCTGTTCGGCTCTCCCCCCCCCATCGATCTTCTGGCCATAAACCCTTCCGGTGACAAAATAGTTCTTCATACTTTTAAGTTGATGGCAGATTGTGAATCCGGTGATACACTTGGAAATTTGGTGAGTGTCCGTTTTGAATATCCCGGAACCTGGTTGTGGACACTGAATGGTGAGGACTTATCTTCCGATACAGTGGCCGTGTATACTCCCTATACCCGATCTCCTGTGACGTTCAGTGAAGTGATGAATTGTCCGTCCCCCCAGGAGCCGGCAGAGTGGATTGAACTGTATTCCAAAGAAATTCCACTTATTCTCGATCATTGGCAGATACAGGTGGATCAAAGAGTCACAGAACTGAAAGGTGTGATGACGGTTCCCTATATGGTAATCACCCATGAAAAATGGGATCAGTATTTACCATCCCTGCCTGCTGAAAGATTTCCGGTGTTGCCTAACTCCGGATTTGTGCTCCGGCTTTTTGATCCTGATTCAAATCTCATGGATTCGGTCAATCTGGAAAACCACCCTGATTTTACCACAGGTGTCAGTCTTGAAAATCCTCAAACCGGTCACCCGTTTCTGAATGGAAAAGCCTGGCACAGAAGCCGGGCCTTACGGGGACATTCAGCAGGCATGGAAAACAGCATTGCCTTGCTTCCACAGGAAAACATCACCTTTATATCTGCCGATCCCCGGGTACTTAAACAAGGTGCAGGTGAACCCATGATGATTACGGTTCGTGGAGAAAAGGGACTTTCTTATGTGGAAATTCACATTTTCTCCCTTACAGGGAATCCGGTATCTTCCCATGAAATAAATGCCTTTTCATCTCCACTGGCTCAGATTTTTTGGGATGGAAACTTTGAAAACGGATCCCCCGTCCCCTTAGGTCTTTATATCATCACGGCGAAAGTTCGCTATGTCGATGGAACGAAGAAAGAGGGGTTCGAATCGGTTCTTGTGAATTGCCCCTGATTCAGATCATGGATAAGACCGACCGGACCAGTTTCGTGATACCCGTTTCTGCTTCAGAAATAGAGCGTGCAAGCATATAAGCCGGTGTAGAAACGATCTGATTTTGTGTATCAATTACAACGTCATCGGCCGGACAGTTTTTATGTTTGGCACCCATGGCTTCCACAGCCTTTGCCATGTCCGGATCATTGCCCAGCGTGACCAACGGTTTACGTCCGGCCTTCACACCGGCTTTTGCCGCCAAAAGAGGAGCCAGACACATAAATCCGAGGACTTTTTTCTGCTCTAGGGCATCAATAATCAGGCGCTCCACTTTTGGCACCAGGCTGCATTCCGGCCCCTGATCGGAAAAATTACTGAGATTTTTTACAACGCCGGAACCCCCGGGAAAAATCAGGGCATCCAGCCTGCTCAGATCAGCCCGGCTGATATCCTCAATTTTGCCTCTGGCAATTCGTGCTGATTCTTCCAGGATATCCCGCTCTTCACCCTTGACCACTTTGTTTCTGACATGGTCCACCACATGCTTTTGCGGACCGGACGGGGCAAAAATTCGGGCAGAGGCTCCGGCCTTGTCCAAAGCCAGCAGGGTCAGGACCGACTCATGGATTTCTGACCCGTCGAATATTCCACAACCGGATAAAATGACGCCAACTGTTGCCATTGTATCACCTCCTCTTCAAAATTCAATCCTTGGTGCTCTCCAGGGTAATATAATCATCATGTCGTTCTCTTTCCAGAGCAGTTCCCATTCCACCTCTGCGCCGGCTTTTTGCAATGCCGGATATTTTCCCAGGGTTTTAACCAGGATTTTATCCCCAAGAGATATGTTTTGCATGCCGTATCCTTTACCCGGATATGGATCTGTGTTGGTGTATCGTGGATTTACGTGGGCAAGGGATGCCGCATAGTGGATGGCATCTGTCAGTGTCCCCAGGGTATCAACCAATCCCAGCGATATGGCATCCTGTCCTGTCCAGATTCTGCCTTGTCCGACGCTATCCACCTGGTCATAACTCATATTTCTTCCGTCCGACACAAGGTTTACAAAACGGTCATATCCGCTTTTCAGTGTTTTGAATTGCCAGTTTCGCTCTGCGTCGGACATGGAAAACAGGGGATTTCCAAATTGACTGTTGGGATAGAATTGAAGTGAATCGGGATGGATACGGAGTTTTTCCCGAAGAAATTTCTCAAATGTCAAAGAACCGCCATAAATCCCGATAGAACCCGTCAGGGTATTGGGTTCTGCAAAAATTTTATCGGCAGAAGCCGAAATATAATAACCACCCGACGCCGCCAGAGTCCCCATGGAAACTATAAAAGGCTTGGCTTTCTTTTTGTCCGAAGGATTCATTATGCGGGAGATTTCCTGGTGAATTTTATCACTGGCCAGGATACTTCCACCGGGAGAATCCACCCTAAAGACAATGGCTTTTACCCTTGGATCTTTCCGGGCGGTTTTCAGACGGTCGAGGATGGTTTGATCCCCCATGGTGAGCTCACCTGTAAAGGGCGAATAACGGCTCCTGCCTTCCAGAATGGTTCCACTGGCATAGATAACAGCCACCGGTGAGAATGTCCTGTCCGGTTCCCAGTCATAAGGCCAGCTCCGAGTCGGGCTGTATGCCCACAGACTCTTGTATTCAATCATCTTTACATCTTCATAACCCGCAATGAGCTCTTTGATTTCATCAGGGTACGCGAGTTTTTGAATAAGATTCAAATCCCGGGCTTCCTGAGCAAGATATGGCCCGTTCCGGATCAAAGAATCCACCGTTTCATAACTCTGCCTGCTCCCACGGGCAATGCCCGTGATAATTTCATCCATGATGTTAGAAAGATATTCTTTCAACGCTTCTTTGCCGGATTCGGACATGCCGGTCATGAGTAACGGCTCCGGTCCGGATTTGTATTTTCCGATACGCTGAATTTCTACGGCAATTCCCAGGGAATCAAGCATCTCACGCATATACAAACTGCTTGATGACAATCCCTGAATCCGGTATTCCCCCAGGGGATATGCCATCTGTTTTTCTGCCGCAGCAGACAGATACCAGGTCGCCAGATTTCCATTGGTACTGTAAGCATAGATGCGTTTTCCTGAATCCCGCAAATCCACCAGGGTATGCTGTAGCTCCATAAGCTCCGAAAGTCCCATAGAAAAAGACCGGATATCCATAAAAAGACATTCAACAGAAGCGTCTTTTTGAAATGCCCGAAGTGCAGCCAAAAGATCATTCATATCCGTAGTGTTCACCATACCCGGGACCATTTCCCGGACATAAGTTCCCTTTAAACGTAAATAGACGACAGGTGTGGCGTTGGTGATCTTCCGGAGGTATCGTGTATGAAAAGCGGCAGATAATGTGGTCCGTTCTTTATCTTTCCAAAAGGTCAGTGATTGGTGTGTGAATGTGATGCCCATGGAAACCTGAGCTGTTTTGAGATAATCATCGTAAGAGAGTCCGACAAGTAAGCCATCCCGGACCTCCATATTGGCAGTATATACGGCGTGATGGTCCCGAAACCTGAAATGTTCATCCACGCTTGTCAGGTAGGAATATCCGAAAGTCAACCGGTTATTAAAAGGACGTACCGCCAAACCTGCCGTGAGGTGATCCGGTTCCGCCATGTTGTGTAGAACGGCTCCCAGGGAGAGGTATGGGAAGGGACGAAACAACAAACCGGCGGAAAGACTTTCATCCGCAGTGGAATAGTCGGCGCCAAACCACACATGCCTGAACAGGGGAATCCCAAATCCGTAATTCCAGGTAAGTGAGCTGTCGTATCGTCCGGCAATAGAAAATCTTTCCAGAGACAATCCGGCACCTCCGTAGTAATCATTCCCCGGAGCCTGCTGAAAAAAGAGATGCAGTTCAGATCCCCTGGAAAGACCCGAAACAGCAGGATTGACACCCCGATACTGGAGAAAGGATTCACCCATTGCCGGATTGTTCAGACGGGGAAATTGAGCCCATACAAGAGCAGGAATCATCAAAATACATATTATGAGACGTTTCATATTCACTCCATATCCTTCAGTTAATTAGTTTATAAAATCTAAACGAAAATCAGAGTGTGATGAAACCTTTTTATAGAGATTTTTTATGTATCCTGACGGTACATGTGAGGGAATGCGGAAAATTTTTGGAAAGAGGAGAAGGCTTTACTATTTTTGAAGCCGGATTTCCAGATTGAGTAATGATGACCAGAAATAAGAAAAAGGATAAACAATGAATCAAATCAAGATGTTGGGAATTGTCTTGACAGTTTCTTTATTGGGTGGATGTGCTGTATTTCGCTATCAGGTATCGGATGAAGCGATTCGAACAACGCCTGTTCCACCGTTGAGTGCGGAGCGGAAGGCGGAGATTATGACTTTATACCATTCATTTGACCAGCCTGTACCTGTATCACCTGAGGTCTTTATCAAAGCAGTTCATGGGTATGATCACATTCCCCGGGATAAAGACATGCTGACGATTATTGATTTTTCCCTGCCATCAACTGAAAAGCGTGCCACAGTGATTGACATGGAAGCCGGTGAGATCTTGTTCAACACCTGGGTTTCTCACGGTGTGAACACCGGTGAAAATATGGCAGAACACTTTTCAAATACGGAAGGAAGCCGAAAGAGCTCTCTGGGATTTTATCTGACGGGGGAAACATATCGCGGCAAAAACGGACGGTCTTTGCGGCTGGACGGGCTTGAAAAGGGATTTAATGACAGTGCCCGGGCGCGGTATATCGTGATTCATGGAGCCGATTATGTGAGCCCGGAATTTATTGAAAAAGAAGGAAGACTCGGCAGAAGCTGGGGGTGCCCTGCCTTTCCCCTGGATGTGGTAAAACCGATTATCCGGAAGATTAAGCGGGGAAGTGTTGTGTTTATTTATGGAGAGGATCCCGATTATTTAAATCATTCCCTGTATCTTTCACGGGAAAAGTAAACACGAGGAATCGTTGTATGATCCCTCGCTTCAACTATGCATAGTGCCTTTTAATCAGAAAGCCCTGGAAAGCCTGAAATAGCTAATCCAGGGTGCCTTGCTTGTACTCATATCTTTGGCGATATCAAAACGGATTCCAAATTCCCGGGTTGAGCCGGTTTCTATACCCAGCCCGATGGTGCTAACCCACTGATCTCTGTTAAAATCTGTCAGCTGGTCTTTAAGAGATCCGCCTGAAATGATATGATCTGCCATACCGACATCGATAAAACCAAAAAACCACAGATCATTATCGAATCCTGCTCCCAGTTCCTGGTTCATCAGGAACATGCGCTGTCCCTGCAAGGATTTGTAAGAGATTCCCCGAAGTGTCCCTATACCTCCAAGCGTATATTCATAATGGTTGGGATGGGTTTGAATCCCCTCTTGATCATCCCTCAGAGAAGCAACGGCAATCCGGTTCCGGTACTGGATGGCCCCGCCAATGGTTCCGATGTACTGGCCGGAGAGATAAATTCTATCAAAATCCCAGGATCCACCCATGGATGTGGCATAGGTTTCGTAAAGGAGATCCAACTGAAGCGCTCCGGGGAGAGACATTCCGTCATTTCCCAAGGCAAGGGTAGCCGAAAAACGGTATCCGGTGTTTCTTCCCGGATCCACCCGGCTCATGGCAGGATTTACAGAAATGTTATTGTGGTGATGAATCGTCAGAGTGTCTTCATTTTGATAGACATATTCCCCTTTCAACCGGAGGTGATTGAAAAGTCTCAGAACACCTCCGAAACGGTATCCTTCTGCCAGATACCGGGTGTGGTAATCCTGCTTTAAAAACAGATAAGCCAGTCCGTTATCGAGTTCAGGAAGGTTGCGCCAATCCTGTGAAAGGGCTTCATGGTAAGCCATACCATAAAGGTGGAGGGGGTTATTTTCAAAAAAATT
>LGGY01000032.1 GCA_001509335.1 Fidelibacterota bacterium 46_43 | reverse complement strand
ATTGCCCGGGCAGTGCTACGAAATCCACCCATTCTTATTCTGGATGAAGCCACCTCATCCCTGGATACGGAATCGGAACGGCTTGTCCAGAATTCCCTGAACCGTCTAATGAAAGGACGGACTTCCCTGATTATTGCTCACCGTTTATCCACCATATTGGATGCGGATCAAATCGTTGTTCTCAAGAAAGGACAAATTGTGTGCCAGGGAACTCATACTGAACTCTTACAAACCTGTCCGGACTACAAAAAATTGTACAAACAACAAATCCGGAATGATCTTGAAAAGAATTAAGCAATACCTCATATCTTTTACCTTAATTCTTTTGCTGCTCTCTGATTCACTGTGTGCAAATGAATATCTTTTTGATATTTATTTCCGTGGAATCCCTGGAGGAAATGCCAGTTTAGTTGTTGATTATCAAGAAGATAGAGTATTTGCTTCATTTATTATACACTCGTCCGGTTTTGTTGACACTTTTTATAAAGTCAGAGATACTACCCGGATTGTTGCATCATATCCTACTTACCATACTCTTAAATATGACAAGCGAATCCACGAAGGAAAATATCACAGTCGACGCACATTTGATGTTGAAATGATTGATACGGAAAAACTGAAATATCCTGTCCGTGATGAATATACAACTATGATCATGTTGTTGGATTCTCTATATTTTTCCACTGATTCTGTAACTGTGAGTCTTTGGGACCGGAAAGATAGTGTAGCTGTTCCCTTTCGCCTGTACAAGAAGGAAAAGGATATTATCAACAGTCCTGCGGGGACCTATCCAACTCTGGTTTATAAACCGGATAAGAATTTTCGGGAGGTCTTTGAAGATGAATCGGATCTTGCCATCTGGATATCGGAAAGTATTCCACCTCTTCCGGTACAGATGAAAATTCGTCTAAAATTCGGCCCGCTGGTATGTGTTTTAAGAAAGGTTATCCCGTGAATACGATCAATACCCTTTTAGAGGATTTTTCTGAAATTCCTTATGAAAATCTTTCAAAAATACTCCGGCTTCCGTTGAAAAGGCATCAAAGGCTCCGTTCTCCGGAGATATTGATATCCGAATTTCTCCAATCAGGTCGGGGGGGGACCTGTTTTTCGTTGAATTATACGGTTATGAAGGCATTGCGGGTGAATGGTTATCCGGCCTGGCCTGTCTCGGTTCATACCGGAAGGAATTCTTTTCCACACTATGCTGTCATTTTTTCTATCAGAGATCAATCCTATCTGGTTGATCCGGGATATTTGTTATACTCACCCTTATGTTTGAAAGAAAAGGGTAGTGATTATGGAACAAATGGGGTTTTGGATTACGAATTATCAAAGCAGAACGGGGTATATGCATTGTATTCTTTAGACTCACGAAACTGTAAAGTGCGCTATACTTTTACACCCGAACCAGTTGGTGACCGCCTGTTTATTCATCATTGGATCCGTTCCTACGATTATATTTCAGCCCTTGTCGCCTCACGGATTGTAGATAACAGCATTTTGTACATCAATGACGACTATGTCCGTTTTACCGATGCTCATAGTGTTCAAAAAAGCTACGATATAGACAAAGCGAACAAGTATTTATCCCAGTATTTTGGCTTTACACGGGAAGAAATTGACCGGGCGAGGGGAATCTTGAGAATTCATGAATCCTGAGCAGAGCGGCGTTCAAATTAATCAACCCTCAAATTAATCATTCGGGCGGACACACGGATCCGCCCCTACTCAAAACTCATAACTCAAACTCTCTACTCTCAACTCTTAACTCTAAACTCTAAACTCCTCAAGCATTATTTTCAATCGTTCAACACGTCTATCCGGACGGCCTCCGCGACTTAAACCATGAGATTCTTCGGGAAAAAGAACCAGTCTGACCGGCTTTTTATCGTATTTCAACCGGACAAAAAGCTGTTCTGCCTGTTCAACGGGGCACCGGAGATCCTTTTCGGAATGAATGATACAAAGAGGTGTTTCAATTTTATCCGCATACGTAATGGGAGACCATTTTTTATAGAGTTCCGTATTTTTCCAGGGGACATCATGAAAATCTGCTTCCAGATCCCATCCTGTATCGGATGTGCCAAAAAAGGATGACAGATCACAAATAGATCTTTGGGTAACTGCCCCTTTGAACCGGTTGGTGTGTGATACAACCCAGTTTGTCATGTAACCGCCATAACTCCCTCCTGTTACAAAACACTGTTCCGGATCGACAAAACCCAGTTCAAGGATATAATCCATGGCAGCCATCAAATCATTCATGGCCGGTTCAGCCCATTTGCCTGTGATGGCATCGGCAAAGGTATGACCATATCCCTGGCTCCCCTGGGGATTTGTATACAGTACCACAAACCCGGCTGCTGCAAAGACATGCATTTCATGAAACCAGGTATAACCGTATTGAGCTCGAGGTCCACCATGAATCTGAAGCAACAGAGGATACTTTTTATTGGAACTGAACCCCGGTGGTTTTAAAAGCCAGCTTTGAATGACAGCATTGTCCGATGGAATATGATATTCTTCCGGAACATTGCAGGAAATCGAATTCATATATTCGTCATTCAAAAAAGTAATCCGGCGAAAATGTTTTTCACTGTTCAGCTCCAGGAGCCAGATTTCATCAGGTCTTTCCATTTGGGCAAGGTGCACGGCAATGTTTTTTCCATCACGGGACATGCTGAAAGACACTACACATTCGGGCCCGTCTAAAAGAGGTGTGATTTCTCCGGACGGAATATTGTATTTCAACAAAGGATTGGCACCTTCGGAAGAAATAATGAATAAAAAGTCTTCCGGGGTTTGAAAAAGGGCTTTCTGCTTGACAAAAGATGGCGTTATATCCCCCAGGGTTACCATATCTGTTGTCCTGTCCAAAGAAGCAGTCAATGAATGGATTTCTCCGGTTTCCAGAAGCAACTGCTGAATTTCCGAATTGACAGCCCCCCAGCTGTGACCCGGTTTAAAATGACCTGCAAAATAGAGATATTTACCTTCAGGATCAGTCTGAACCCATCCAATGGGTCCAGCCGGTTTTTCGATTCGAACATGTCGTTTTTCCTTTAGTGAATAAAAGAAAATAGACTCTTCATCCATGTGTCTGTCCGGATCTTCATGGTCATTCGTTACATAATAGATGCCTGTCCCATCATGATTCCAGGCAAAGTCCGTTACATCCCGGGGGACATCCGTGATGGGGATAAGTCTGCCACCCCTGCTTTTTACGATAAACAGCTGGACGGCTCTTTTTTGGCGGTAACCTTCTCCGTCAAGACGATAAAAAAGTCTGTCAATATCCCGTTTCAGGGGTTCTTTTTTGCGCTCTTCACCTGACACGTCATATTTTTGAATGAGAACCGCGACCCATTTATCATCCGGAGAGAATGCCAGATCCTGGATATCGCCATCCTCCAGACTAATCAATGGCATGGGTTCTCCCAATCCACCATAAAAGGACAACAATTCAGACTTATCTTTAGTAGAACGGATAAAAAGCAGTTGTTTTCCATTACGGCTCCAGCGGGGTTTGATATCCTTTTGATCACCCCGGGTGAATTGCACCACTGTGCCCCTTGAGGTATCTACAGAATACAGATTGGAATAATATTTCTGTTCTTTCTTATGGATCCACTTTTTTACAAAAATAACTTTCTTACCATCCGGAGAAATTTGCGGATCCGATGGGAACTGCAGATCATAGATATCCTCAGGGATTACATGTTTTTCCTGTTTACTCATCGTATGGTTCCTTCCTTAGAGTTCATGATAATAAATCTTGCCGCGTGAAAGCCGGCATTTCCAGCGTATTGTACTGCATGGTCAAGTAACAGACTCCCGAATTGATTCCTCTTGTAGGCTTTATCTGCATAAAAGCAGACGACCCGGGCATACAGATCATGGCGGTTGACAAAATCATTGGTAATCAATGCGGCACATCCAATAATTTCACTGTTGTCAAGCAGAAGATAGAATTGGGGGAGTCCTTTATCTGTTTCAGATGCATAGCGGATAGCATCCTCATAAAAGGCATAATTCACGGCATTTCCCCATACTCCGTGAATATAGCGGATTCTTGCTTTAAGCCCTTTTTTATACCTTTTGACATTGATAATGTCAACCATCGATTTATTCTTTATCTATTCTACTTTAAAAGAATCATTTTTTTGGATGAAACTCGTTCCGGGGTACGTATCTGATAAATATAGACACCGGAACCTGCCGGAGAGCCATCCTGCATGAAACCGTCCCAATTCAGGACATGGACACCCTCACCAAGTATGGAAAACCGCCAGGAACGGATCTCACGACCCCTCAGATCAAAGATCGCAAGAGAGGCGGGGGTTGCCATGGAAAGGGCAAATTCAATTGTTGTAGAGGCGTTAAAGGGGTTGGGATAGTTTTTCAACCCAAAATCATCCGGGAGAATTATGTGTTGATCCGTCAGGCTTGTGGTACCGGCCAGGTTTTCATAATAACTGAATGTTCCTTCATAACATCCCAGAACCAGGTCCTGATCTCCGTCCCCATCCATATCGAGCAAAGCCGGCGCTGTATTTTGTCCACAAACAATTCCGGCAAAAAAGGTTGTATCTTCTTTCCACACGCTGTCCTGAAAGGTAAAGAAATTCAATTCCCGCCACATATTTCCCGTAAGGATGTCCAACCTGCCATTTCCGGTAAAATCTGAAACAGACGGGACACAGTTGGATCCTACATCAATACCATTGAAATAGTCTGAAATTTCCACCCAGTCGGGATTATCAGGTGTCCCCTGATTCTCAAAATAAAACAGATTTCCATCTTCATTTCCGGCAACCAGATCCAGATCTCCGTCATCATCCATATCCACCAGTCGAGGTACAGACCAGCCGCCAAGGGAGATATGTGACAGGACATCACTTTGGAAAATAAAGCCGCTTCCGGTATTTTTATGGAAATAAAGATTGCCGCTTAAATCACCTACGATGGCATCGGGGAGACTATCCTGATTGACGTCTCCGATTGCCACAGAAGCATAGATAGAATGCTTTAATCCCGAAAAAGAACTGCTTTTTTCTTTCCATGCCGGAGAATTAGCGGTCCCTGTATTTTCATAATATTTGATATCGCCCAGATTGCTTCCACTGAACAAATCCTGGTCCCCGTCAAAATCATAGTCGTAAAAAACGGGGTTAGAAGCCCCGCCGACATCCAAGGTACCGCCAAAAAGGGTTGTATTTCGTGACCAGGCGGGTGTTTGTGCCGTACCTGTATTCTGAAAGTAATTCAGAGGCCCTGATCCTGAACCGTAAACAAGGTCCAATTTTCCGTCTCCGTTTAAATCTGCAACCCCCGGCGAGTTGAAATACGTATCGCTCCCGATTCCGTCAAAAGGGATTGCATCGGGATACCAGACACCATTTGCAGCATCCCCGGTATTTCTATAATAGGCAAACCCGTGTCCGTCGCGGCCTATGAGGATATCCAGGTCACCATCGGTATCCATATCGCAAAATACCGGATATGCATAGAGTCCCACATCCCCGATAAAAAGGGTATTATTGTCTGAAAATTGGGCCACGGAATCCGTCCCTGTGTTAAAAAATATTTTTACCGAACCGTCTTCACTGAATCCTAATACCAAATCCAAATCACCATCGTCGTCTACGTCTCCCAAATCAGGTACAGGATAAGATCCGGCATTAATTCCGGAGAAATATCCTTCTTCTTTCACAAACATGGGGAATTCAGGAACACCTATATTTTTATAGAGATGGAGTCCGGTATATCCACCTGTAATGAAATCAGCTTTTCCATCCCCGTTTATATCGGCCATTACACCCGTTTCTGCATCTAATGAAGAAACCAGGGAAAAAATATCGCTTGAACCAACCTGAAATTTAGGAGACGATGCTGTTCCAATATTCTCAAGATAAAGAGGTTTATCACTCATATTCCCTAATATCATATCAAAATCCCCATCCTCATCCAAGTCGATAAAACGGGGATGGGAAAACATCAGACTGGGTACCCCACTGGGATTAAAAATGGCATCATTTTGTTGCCATGGCTGCGCAATAAGCATAATGTGCAAAAGAAGAATGAACGTTAATGTTTTGAAAAGATATTTCATCATTGCCCTTTTTTTGTTACTGAAGACTGTTTACTGAACACTGAAAACTGAACCGGTTATTTCTGATAATTAATGTTTTTATTGTAATTCCCCATACATGCGTCCAATTCATTTCGTTTAAAATTTAACGAACCCTGCTTATGATTAATATTGTTTTCACTGCCTTACACAATTTACACCGGTGAATCTTAAACTTTGTATATTCAGATCAAAGAAAGAGGAAATGTTATGAACATTCACGATGATATTACAAAATTGACAGGAAACACGCCCCTTGTCAGGATAAACCGTTTGAATGAAAAAGGATATGCCACTTTATTGGCAAAGCTGGAGTATTTCAATCCCATGTCCAGTGTAAAAGACCGGGTGGCTAAGGCAATGATTGAAGATGCCGAGGAGCGTGGACTTATCGGACCGGGGAGCGTTATTATTGAAGCAACCAGCGGTAATACGGGTATTGGATTAGCGTTTGTAGGAGCAGCAAAAGGATACCGGGTTATCCTGGTCATGCCGGAAACCATGAGTATGGAACG
>LGGY01000031.1 GCA_001509335.1 Fidelibacterota bacterium 46_43 | reverse complement strand
GCAATCTCAACAGCTCTGTCAATGGATGCATCATCGGCCCCTTCAGACCCATACGTTAAATTGTCCCTGATTGTTTCATTCAGCATCTGGACATCCTGAGAAACTGTTCCAATCAGTTGATACAGTGATTCCGCCTTGATATCCCGTATATCCGTCCCATCAATAAGTATTTGTCCTTCACGGGGGACATAGAATCGGCATAACAAATCTGCCAGTGTGGATTTTCCCGAGCCGCTGGCGCCCACCAGGGCATAGGTTTTTCCCTTGGGTATCACCAGGTTGATGTTTTTAAGTACATCGTGTGATTCATAACCAAATGAGACATTTCTAAATTCTATTGCTTTTTTGAAATCTTTTTTCTCAACAGCATGGGGAGATTCCAAATTTTCAATGGGTGTTTCCAGAACATTAAAAATTCGTTCTGCAGCTGCCAGACCATTCTGAATGCTGTCGTTGATGGAAGTTAGACTTTTTATAGGACTGAGTATAGAAAAAAGGAGGATAATATAGCGGAGGAAATCTTCTGAATCCATGGCGGAGCCTGTTATGACCATTTTTCCACCAATCATAAACAGGAGCGCACCTGTAACAACGCCTACCATTTCGGATAAGGGTGAGTTGATGGCTGTCAAACGGAGCTGACGCATCTGAATTTTAAGGAATTTGCGGTTCTGATCTTTAAAATTTTGAATTTCATCCGATTCTTTATGATATGATTTTATCAGGCGGAATGCTCCCAGCATCTGTTGGAGGAAAGAGGTAATCACGCTCATCTGCCGTAAGGTACGGCGGCCTTTCCGGCGGATGGATGATCCCACAATCCAGAAAATAAAAATAGAAATGGGAAACATAATCAACACATAAAGAGTAAATTTCCAGCTGATGATAAAAAGGAGAATAATGGTAATAATAATATTTGCCGGTTCGGTTATCATTTTATCAAAAATGACCTTGATTGCCTGACGGAAGATCAGCACATCATTCATAATGATGGACATGAAGTCACCCAGTTTGTGATTATCATAGTAGGACATGGTTTGTTGCGTAATGTGGCTGTACAGTTTATTCCTGGTATCGACGATAATGCTTAGTTCCATCCGGCCAAAAAGTAATCGTTTGATGATAAGGAAGAGATTTTTCAACAGAAAAATAGAGATAATCAACAGACTCAGGCGCGTCAAAGCTGTTACGGGATCGATATTTACAATCAGCCGGCCGACCAGTCCCTTCAGGTATTCGTTGAGCCCGGGATTCGCCGGGATAGGATCGGGTGAAACCGATTCTTCCGGGTTGAAAATCGTTTCGATCAGCGAAGCCACAACCCAGAGTGAGGCTGTATTACTGATGGCATACAGCAGAGAGAAAAAGAGCCCTGACAGGGAGAGCGGCCAATAATGGGCCGCTGTTTTAATGAGCCTTTTAAACATGAACTTTTATTTTTTCTCCAAATCTTTCTTGGGTTCCAGGGCAAGATCCAGAACATCCAGCATATCATCCAGAAAATGAAAAGTCATCTCTTTTTTCACTTCTGCCGGAATATCTTCATCGATATCCTTTTTATTCTTGTCCGGGAGGATAATATTTCGGATTCCTGCCCGGTTTGCAGCAATCACTTTTTCCTTGATTCCACCTACCGGCAAAATGTGCCCCCGCAAAGTAATTTCCCCTGTCATGGCAAAGCGGTCTTTGACCATCCGGTCACTTAAAACACTCACCATAGCCGTCATCAGGGTCACACCGGCGGAAGGACCGTCTTTGGGGATAGCTCCGGCGGGTATATGCACATGGACATCATATTCTTTATTAAAATTGGGATCAATGCCAAAACGTTCAGCATTCGCCCGGATGAAACTCATGGCAGCCTGTGCGGATTCCTGCATTACATCTCCAAGCTTACCTGTGAGAATCAGTTTTCCGGTACCGGGCATCTTTGTGGCTTCTATAAATAAGATGTCACCACCAACGGCTGTCCAGGCAAGTCCTACTGCTATGCCCGGTTTGACCATACGCTCGGCAACCTCGCTGTAATATTTTTTCTTCCCAAGGTAACGGGTAACCATGGATGAGGTAATCCGCCGTTTGCGTGTTCCTTTTTCTACTTTTTCACGGGCGACTTTCCGGCAGATATTGGCGATTTCACGCTCCAGGTTTCTCACACCCGATTCCCGGGTGAAATTTTCTATGATTGTACTGATTCCGTCATTGGTAAAGATAATATCCTCCTGTTCCAGTCCGTGCTCTTTAATCTGTTTGGGTATCAAAAAGGATTTGGCGATATGAATTTTTTCCGGTTCTGTATATCCCGGAAATTCAAGAATTTCCATCCGGTCTTTCAATGGATCCGGGATGGGGTCATACCAGTTGGCAGTGGCAATAAACATGACATGACGTAAATCAAAGGGGACTTCCAGATAGTGGTCAGAAAAGGAATAATTCTGTTCCGGATCCAGGACCTCCAAAAGAGCACTGGATGGATCACCTCTGAAATCAGCCCCCAGTTTGTCGATTTCATCCAGCATGAAAACAGGATTGTTGGATCCTGCCTTTTTAATGCCCTGGATTATCCGTCCGGGCAAAGCACCAATGTAGGTCCTCCGATGTCCGCGAATTTCTGCTTCATCCCGTACACCACCTAAAGACATGCGGTAAAATTTACGCCCCATAGCCCGGGCAATCGACATACCCACAGACGTTTTACCAACACCGGGAGGCCCAATGAAGCATAGGATGGGGCCTTTTACACCGGCTTTGGGATCCTTTTGCTGCTTCAGCTTGCGGACAGCCAGATATTCGAGAATGCGTTCCTTGATCTTTTCAAGTCCGTAATGATCTTCATTCAGAATCTGTTCTGCCTTGGTAATATCTACCTGATCATCTGTCGAAACGGACCACGGTAGTTCAACAAGCCATTCCAGATAGGTCCGGCTTACAGTATATTCCGGAGATTGAGGCGAAATCCGTTCAAGACGCGTCAATTCTTTTCGGGCAACCTTCAGGACTTCTTCAGGCAGATTGGATTTTTCAATCTTTTCTTCCAGTTCTTTCGTATCCATGCCCGTATCATCTTCACCCAGCTCTTTCCGGATGGCTTTCAATTGTTCCCGAAGGAAATATTCCCTTTGGTTTTTATTGATGGAATCCTGAACCTGGGACTGAATCTTTTCACCTACTTCCATCCGCTGGATTTCCTTGTTCACCAGAATCGTGGCGGATGTGAGTCGTTTCTGAACATCCGGAATTTCCAGGATGGACTGTTTTTCACTGACCTGGACATTCAGGATGGAAACGATTTTATCGGCAAGTCTTCCAGGATCCCGGATCACCTTAACTACATCCAGATGTTCATTTGTCAGATATTGTGCTTTATCCACAAGGGTCTGGAATTGATTGTACAGATTGCTGACCAATGCCTGGGTTTTCACATCGTTTGTGTAACTGACCTCATGAACCCGGCGAACCACTGCTTTATAAAAAGGTGATTCCTGGGTTATCTTTAAAATCTGAATCCTTTCAATGCCCTGGACAATGGCACTTTTACTCTTGTCCGGCATATCAAATATTTTTAAAACCTGGGCCAGTGTCCCCCAGCTGTACAGGTCATCTTCTTTGGGGTTTTCTGTACTGATATCTTTTTGTGCAACGACGGCAATGAGTTTCGTTTCAGGAAGCAGTTCATCCAACAGGCGCAGGGAACGTTCCCGCCCGATATAGAGTGGTATGACTTGTTGGGGATAGAGAACGGTATTTCTCAAAGGCATGAGAGGAATTTCACGGGGGGATTCGAAATCATCCGCCAGGCTTATGTCTGCTTTAATATTTTCAAATTCTTTATGACTCATTGAGTATCTCCTTTGTCATCTGTATTTTCTTCTGATGATTCTGATAATTCTTCATCATTCAGGTTACTTTCTGTTAAAAAACGGGGCTTTTTTGAGGAAGTCCGCCCTCCTGGCTTAATTTTAAACGTGCGAATAGGTTTCCGGTCTCCGGCTAAAAGATAGTAAAGTTGTAAAACCCGGATGACCCGGTAGGATACCCAATCGTCTGTAGTATCCTTTGCCTGCCGGGGCAGGGCAGACCAAAGACCATACATATTTTGCTGTTCCTCCAGCCAGTTTAACATCTTTCGGATGGTTTTGTTCTCGAAGGTATACCCAAAACGGACCAACACTTCCAATACTTTCAGAGTACCGCCGCGGAAAGCCCTGATTCCTTCGTAACCATAGGAAAGCTGGTCCCATGCCTGCAAGCCTTCCAGAATACCCCCTTTGTTTAACGATAAATAGTGAGATAAAATAAATTCAGCTCCCCGTTTTATTTTCTTTCGCTCCCGCATGACGGAGTGATAACTGCAGGCACTGAGGACTTTCAATGTAAGCCAGATATCTGAACCGTCATCAGAAGTTCCCCATCCGCCATCTTCATTTTGTTGCCGCACCAGCCATCGTATCGCCTGTTCAACAAAAGGATTCCCCTCAAAATCGTATTTTAACAGGGTTTCGATCACATGAGCATTCAGGTGGAGGGGAAGAGGGAATGAACCGTCTTTGTTCTGAAGTTTTAAAATGTGAATGAAGACATTCTGAATGTCTGTCATACGTTTATGACAATTATAATCCCGTGCCTCACTTAAAAGGGATGTAAGATAGTTTAACTGCAGAACATTCTGTTTGTCTGTCGGATACTCGGCAAATTGTGTGGCCGGATCAAAGAGCTCCAGGGATTTCAATATTTTTGTCCGGGTCCGGTTCTCATTCAATTCCCGTTTGGTGACCTTTAAATGGATTGCCATCTGATCCATTTGAAAAACATTTTTATAAAGGAAAAATTTAACCTGCGAATTTCTGGAGCGCAGAATCCTCTGTATGGGATCAATCGTGAATCGATTTGAAAACCAGGATAGATCCTCCGGTATTTCTGGAAAGGGGAGAAGATTTTTTTTCGGATATTTCATAAGGATTTTTTCATAAAGTGTATTGTTTCGATGATGTTTTTAGAATGATAAATGGCACTGCCTGCCACAAAAATTTCCACACCGGCCTGTGAGATTTCTGCAATATTTGCCCGATTGATTCCTCCATCCATTTCAAGTTTCACCTGTGGACAACCCAGTTGTTCTCTCAAACGTAAAAATGTATCTACTTTTTTTAAAACATCCGGGATAAAACGTTGTCCGCCAAAACCCGGGTTAACGGACATGAGCAACACATAGTCCAGCAGAGGCAGGATATCCTGCAGACATGAAACGGGTGTTGCAGGATTTAACACCGCCCCGGCTTTCACTTTTTGATCTTTTATATGGGATATCAGACGATGCAGGTGACGAACGGTTTCAGGGTGGACGGAAATCCAGTCTGCTCCTGCATCGATGTACATATTAACCGTTTCTTCCGGATTTGTGATCATCAGATGGACATCCAAAGGCAAATTAGTCAATTTCCGGATTTTTTCAATGAATGGAGGCCCGAAGGTTAGGTTGGGAACATAATGACCATCCATAATATCCAGATGGAGGATATCTGCACCGGCTTCTTCCGTGAGCCGGATCTGATCTTCAAGATGAAGGAAATCTGCGGAGAGAAGGGAGGGTGCCAGTAATTTTTTCATGATTGTCCCCTTTTTTGAAACAAAACCTGTTCATCGGCATGGTACGAAGATCGAACCAAAGGTCCTGATTCTATATGAACGAATCCCAGGGTTTTTCCAATTTTTTTATATTCCAAGAATTGAGCCGGACTTACATATTCTTTAACAGGCAAGTGACGGGACGTGGGCTGTAAATACTGTCCGATGGTGAATAACGTAACACCATGTGTATAGGCATCTCTCATCAGATCAATGACTTCTTCCGGTTTTTCTCCAAGTCCCACCATGATTCCGGTTTTTGTTAAAAATCCCTTCTCTGAAATATATTTTAACACATTCAAGGACAGATGGTAATTTCCTTTAGACCGGGCAATGGAATAAAGAGACGGGACGGTTTCAAGATTGTGTCCCACAACATCCGGAACTGCCCTCAGCACCATGTCCAATGCTTTCTGATCTCCCCGGAAATCCGGAATCAGGACTTCTGTTTTACAGTCCGGATTGAGTAAGCGGATTTGATGGATACATTCAGCCCAGAGGGCAGCTCCTCCGTCGGGCAGGTCATCCCGGTCCACTGAAGTAATAACCACATATTGCAACCCCAGTTCTTTCACGGCCTCAGCTAGCTGTCGGGGTTCATCCGGACCCGGTGGCAGGGGAATCCCCTTTTTAACTGCACAAAAACGACAATTCCGTGTACACGTATCACCCAGAATCATAAATGTGGCAGTTCGCCGTCCCCAGCATTCTTCCATATTGGGGCAAAAAGCTTCTTCACATACTGTGTGCAGATTATGGTTTTTTAATAAATGTTTAACGGTCCGGTATCCTTCACCACCCGGAACCTTTATTTTCAGCCATTCAGGTTTTTTCAAATGATTCAATGTTGGCATTATTCCTCCATGTAAAAATTACGACATTCCCGGATAAGTAGGGAGATAAAAAAAGAGGCAAATTAAGAAATTTGCCTTTCAAACCGGATAAATTGAGCCGCTAATTCAACAAATTGGCTTTCAGAAAGGAAAAAATGGGAGGGAAATGGAGAATGGGGAGTTGAGAATGGGGAGTTGAGAATGGAGATTCGATTGATTCGATTGGATGATTGAATCGATGGACACCCCAGGAGTGAATAGTCAATAGCGAGGAAAGAGTCG
>LGGY01000178.1 GCA_001509335.1 Fidelibacterota bacterium 46_43 | reverse complement strand
AAAAGTCCCCCTGCTCTTTCCCATTCATCCACGGACTGTTAAAAATTTAAGAAAATTCGGTCTCTATGATATTTTGGCTTCGTATGATTCCATTTTTTTAACGGAACCTGTAGGTTATCTTGAATTTATTTACTTTATCCGGCATTCGGCATTCGCTCTGACAGATTCCGGAGGGATTCAGGAAGAAACGACAGCCCTGAATATTCCCTGTCTGACCATCCGTCCTTCGACGGAAAGACCTGTAACCATTTGGGAGGGCTCCAATAAACTGATTACTGTGGATGATATTGAAAAAGAGGTTCAACTTATCCTGAATGGGAAAGGAAAAACCGGAAAGATACCAAAATTCTGGGATGGTCAGACCGCGGGAAGGATTGTGGAAATTTTGGAGGGGATTTTTTACGCTGAGACGTTTAGAGGTTGAGACGTTCAGACGTTTAAACGTTCAAATGAGGTGAGGCTGGGGATTTGTGGTTTGGTGCTATGTTTATTACTATATGGTCTCACGTCCGATGATTATTACTGTATTTTGATGTTCCTATATGAGAAAATATTTATATTTTAGCACCCCCGGGGATAAAATAATCTCCTTCACCATTAAATGCAAGATTATAATAATTTTAATATATTGGTTTATTAAAATAATTTATATCAGCGTGATGAGTATCTCAAATTCAATGTCCAAAGTCATGTCAGGTATTCATGCTTTATTTTTTTCCCCTGTAAAGTATACAGTATGGGATTAAACTTTTTGTAACCGATCTGTATCTGTAGTATCAGACATTAAAAAATGGAGGACACGTGACAGAACATTTGACAAAACAGGATTTCCTGGAAAAAGTATTCAACTATGAAACCAACTCAGAATGGAAGTACGAGGGGAATGTACCTGCTGTGATTGATTTTTATGCGGACTGGTGTCAGCCGTGTAAAATGGTAGCACCCATTCTGGAAGAATTAAGCAACGTATATGGTGATAAACTGCATATTTATAAGGTGAATACAGAACAGGAACAGGAACTGGCAGCGGTTTTTGGAATCCGGAGCATCCCGTCTATGCTTTTTATCCCAAAGGATGCCCAGCCACAGATGGCTGTCGGGGCTTTACCCAGAGAATCTTTGGTGAAGGCCATTGATGAAGTTTTGGGGGTAAAACTCCCAGAATAAATGTTTCATCAAAAAAAGACTAAGGACAGGTTTTCTCACGGAAACCTGTTTTTATTTTACCCCAATTTTCCGGTCAGATCGTATTCAGAGGCATCTGTAATCGTTACATCATAGAAACAACCCTCAGTCAACAGGGAGTCAATGATAACCTGGTTGTCAATATCCGGTGAATCGCCTTCCGTGCGACCAAAAGAAACACCCGTCTCTTGATTCACGGTATCGATTAGAATCTTTTGTGTAGTACCGATTTTTTCCCGGTTTTTCATCAGGGATATTTCCTGTTGTAACGAGAGGATAGCGTCATACCTGGCGGATTTTATATAGTCCGGGACATCATCGGGGATGTAAGCTGCCGGAGTGTAATCCTCCCGGCTGTATTTAAATACACCAAGTCTGTCAAAGCGGAATGAACGGACAAATTCCAGCATTTCTTCAAATTCCGATTCTGTTTCTGTGGGATAGCCTGTAATCAGGGTTGTGCGCATCGTGACATTAGGGATTGTATTCCGTGCTTTTTCCAGTACTTTCCGGATTCCTTCACTATTTTGTCCACGCTGCATCAGTTTCAGTATCCGTGAATTGATATGTTGAATGGGAAGATCCAGGTAAGGAACGATTCGCTCTGAATGGGCCATGTGTTCAAAGAGCCCGGGTGGAATGTGAGCCGGATGTCCGTAATGGAGGCGAATCCATGGGATATCCAGGCCTTCCATCTCTTTCAGAAGCTCTGTAAGTGTGACCCGGGGTGATAAATCCCTCCCATACATGGTGGAATCCTGGGCAATGAGGATGATCTCTTTCACACCCATTTGTATAAGATGCCGGGATTCCCTGAGGATGGTATCCACCGTCCGGCTTTTCTGAGGCCCCCGGATGATGGGGATGGAACAGAATGAACAACGGTTATTACACCCTTCCGAGATTTTTAAATACGCATAATGACGGGGTGTCATAAGGGATCGAACGGCAACTGGATCATAGGTGTAGGTAGGGTCCCCGGACAGATATCGGATGACTTCCTGCATTTTATCCACGCCAAAAAAGGCATCGACTTCCGGAATGGCTTCCCGGAGTTCCCGTTCATAAATCTGAGAAAGACAACCGATGAGGATCAGTTGCTGAAGTTTTCCTGTTTTTTTCAACTCTGCAACGGCAAGAGTGACATCGATGTTTTCTTCCCGTGCTTCCTCTATGAATCCACAGGTGTTGATGATTATCGTATCTGCTTCAAGAGGATCCGGCGTGAGCTCCAGACCGGCTTTTTCCAAACCGCCTTTCAATACTTCACTGTCTACCAGATTTTTTGAGCACCCCATGGTGATCAGATGGATTTGCATGTGAAACCTTTCTCTATCAATCATTTAACCACCCGCCACTTACCGGATACATCTTGAAAGAATATAACGGAAACGACTTAATCCCGGTTCCCGAAGAGAGAATCGACGTACAGATCGGCATCAAAAGGGATGAGATCGTCGATTTTTTCACCCAATCCAACAAATTTTACGGGGACATTCATTTCTTCATGGATCGCAGCAAGCACTCCCCCTTTGGCCGTTCCATCCAGTTTTGTCACGACCAGGCCTGTTATGGGAAGGATTTTATCGAATTCACGGGCCTGTATCAGTCCATTCTGACCAACGGTACCATCAAGTACCAACAAATTCTCATGGGGTGCGTCGGGTATCAGTTTTTGAATCACCCGGATGATTTTACTTAGCTCTTCCATAAGATGGGCTTTATTATGAAGCCTGCCGGCTGTGTCGATGAGAATCAGATCATTTTGATCCCGGAGCCCTTTTTGAATACCATCATAAATGATACCGGAGGGATTTTTCGCATCGGGGTTTTTGATGAACGATGCACCGGCCCGTTGAGCCCAGGTCTCCAGTTGTTCTACAGCCGCAGCTCTGTATGTATCACCGGCGATAATCAGGGATTTTTTTCCCTGTTGGGCAAAGGTGTACGCCAGTTTGCCAAGTGTGGTTGTTTTACCGGATCCGTTGACACCGGCTACCAAAAGGACAAAGGGATGGTGATTCTCAACAGGAATTTCCGCATCGTTTCCGGCAAATCGCTCTTTGAACGCATCACGGATAATATCCCGGATGTGCTCATAATTTGTTACAGGAGATTTCCGTGAACTCTCTTCTATCTTTTGTAAAAGGGATTCTGTGATCCGGGGACCAAAATCGGATTGATACAAAAAAGCCTCTATCTCATCCATGAAAACGCGATCGATTTTTATTTCTTTTCCTACCAGCGACAGAAGACCTTCCCTGAAGCGGTTTCTTGAGCGTTTCAATCCGGTGTCGAATTTATCTTCTTTGGGCCGCTGTGTTCCGGCACCGTCTTCACGATGCACGGCCCCTTTCTTTTTGAAAAATATCATACCTTTCCTGTCTTTATGAAACGTTCCCCGGATGATCGGGGATGGATTTAATCAGTTTAACCAGTTCGTAAACATAGACAACCCAGCTGTAAAGCATCAAACCGGTGGCCAGGTAAAGCACGGCCTGAGCCAACTCTCCCCAGGCAGGGTTAAGCCATAAAAAAAGACTTAGGGCTGCCACGGTGATAAAAATTTTCCCCGGTATGTTGGCACCGGCCGTAATATTTTTGGCATTGTGGAGATGCATGGCCAAAAGAGAGATAGTAAAGTCTCGGATTGCCAGGACATAAAGGAACCATAATGGGAAATTCAGTTTATCCACCATCATGACCAGGACAGTAAACCCCACAATTTTATCGGCAAGGGGATCCAAAACTTTCCCATAATCCGATACATTGTTATGTTTCCGGGCAGCGTATCCATCCAGCCAGTCTGAAATGACAGCCAGAGAGAGCCAGATAATCGTACCCCGTGTATTTCCCCTGCTCAGGGCATGGGCAATGGGGAGGGACATAAATGCCCGGCTCAGACTGATAATATTGGCCAGTGTAAAAAAGTAGTGTGGTTTTACCTTATCAGCCCCGATTTTTTCCCTGATCGTCTCTTTTCTTTCTTTCAGTATGTCTGCCATAAAATCCCCTTGATGAAGGCAAAAAGTAGCAATTACAGGGAATATTCACAACGGTTTTAGGTTTGTCATCTCCCGCAAAAACCGGTTTGTTTATAAAACATAAGGTCTGAGCATCTCCTGCATTTCCGGAGTCCTCATCATATTCCCAAGAGATCCATAGCTTTGTATCTGAAGATTTTTAAAATAAATGACAGAATCACACGTCGCCAGAATATCCGTTATTCTGTGTGATATGATGAAAATCCGTGATCGCACCGCCTGTTGACGGATCGTGGTATAGAAAAGATGTCTGAATTTCTGGTTTAAAGCAGTTGTTGGTTCATCATAGACTGCAGTTTCAGCTGTTGTGGCAGCCGTGAGGGCAATCGCCAGCCGTTGTCTTTCTCCTTCGGAAAAATCTGTGAGAAAATCTTCCTGCCGGGATTCACCGGGAAATTCAAAAAGTTTCAGATAGTGATCAAAAGCCTCTTCCTGAAAATGGCGACCGACTTCAAACCGTTTATCCCTGTACATATCGATAATGGATTGTACGGTATTCCCGGTGAATAACCGGGTAAGATCCTGGGAAAGGTAAGCAGAAAAACCATATGAACTGAAAATATCCAGTTCTTTGAAACGATAATCCACCAGAAGTTTGACAAAGGTTGATTTGCCGCTTCCCATCGGGCCGCAGAGTCCGGTGATTCGGAATGGGCGAAGATCCATCGTCTGATCGTTGATCAGGATTTTTCCTTCGCAAATTGAATATGTAAAGGGCTTGATGATCATAATTTAAAGGGCTTTCAGGTATGCAGTGATCTCTTCGGCAGCGAGGCCGGAGGCAAATTCATTCTCTCTGCTAAACAGAGGATAATTTTTTGCCGGAATGTTGTGAACAAGCCGGTGTCCGTGAAAAAGAAGGATCTGATCTGCAAAACAGTATTCGTCAGGGAATTGTGAGGTAATCAGACAGGAGGAATTCTGCCTGTATTTCCGTATCCAGCTGTACATTTTTTCGATTGCGGGATAATCGAGATGGCTTGTCGGTTCATCGAGAAGAAGAAGATCAGCCGGAATTAAAAGGGTGGCGGCAAGCATGACACTCTGCAATTCACCAAAAGATAAGTCATATAATTTTGTTTCTAACAGGGATTCCAAATGAAAGTATTCGGCAATGTCCCTGCTTTTTTGTTCAACCACATCATCGGGGAATCCGTGTTGTATCAGGGGGAATTTCAATTCTGATTCTACGGTCGTTGTAATCATCTGATGCATAGGATTTTGCAACAGGAGGGATGAACGGATAGCAGGAATGACTCCCTGAATGTTATCATCCGGGATAAAACCGGCAAGGGCTTTTAAAAAGCTTGTTTTACCACATCCTGAATCGCCCAGGATGAGGTATATGGTGCCCTTGTGTAATTCTAGAGGAGGAATAATCAGGGAGATTGAATCTGAAATATGAAGCTGAATCTCAGATAATCTGATCATTTTTCAGGATTGTGATAATTTTATCTGAGGCGCCCAATGACCGGGTGATGTATGCCCGGGCGATTTGGGATATTTTTGAATACTGGTCCGGATCCGCCAGCAGGGAGGATGCAATTCCATAGAGTTCATCGGAATTTCTCACAATGAAAGCGCCTCCTTCCCGTATCAGGGCCTGGGCTTCCAGGGAATTCTGGTTATAAGGTCCTACAAAGGTAGGTAAGCCTGCCACAGCCGGTTCCATGACATTATGCAGTCCGGTTTTCCCGAATCCTCCACCTACATACGCCAGGGAGGACGAAAAATAGAGAGAAGCCAAATCTCCGATGGTATCGACAAAAATATTTTTTGGGTTTGTCTTTGGCATAAGCTGGCTGTAAAGCACTGTATCCGGAAAATACTGACAGGTCTCTTCGTAATTACCGTTTATCGGCTCATGGGGGACGATCACAACATGGAGATCCGGATATTTATTTTCCAGTTTTTGCATAGCGGGAAAAACCACCTGCAAATCCTCCCGGTGAAGAGAACCGAGGATGAATACCGGCTTGTCTTTCCATGCCACAGGCAGCAGATGCTTGTTGTTGAATTTACGGTGCCGTTCCTCCACCTGGTCGTAGCGGGTGTCCCCGGTAATGGTCACATTTTCCATGTTGGACAAAAGCTTGCGGAGATTGTTGTAATCCTCCATGGAAACGGCAAATATCCGCTTATAGATTTTATAAAGCTTCCGGTAAAAACGAATGGTGTAAAACTGGAGTTTGCTGCTGGAAGTTCTTACCCGGGCGGAAATGAGATACTGGGGAATTTGCCGTCTGTCCGCCTGGATCATGAGATTACCCCACATATCATAACTGGTGTTGATAATGGCACTGGGACGGAGAATATCCAAAAAACGGCGGATAGTCCAGGGTAAATCAAAAGGGAGATAAAAAACCAGATCGACAAGGTCCCTGTCTTTAAAATTCATAAATCCGCTGGGAGATACAAAGGAGAGGGCGACCCGGGTTTTGGCGCTGTATTTCCGGATTTTTTCGATAAGGGGTTTGGCTTGTTCATATTCACCCAAAGAAGCACAATTGATTAAAATAACCGTATGTTGATCTGTAATGGTTTCCCGCCATTGGGCAATGTC
>LGGY01000030.1 GCA_001509335.1 Fidelibacterota bacterium 46_43 | reverse complement strand
GCCACCACAAACGGTCGTATTAAGATGTCATTCTCAATTCTCAATCTAACACAGCACTCATAACTCACTTACAATTGCATTCATCTCTTTCCGCTTCTTCGGTTTGGGAGAATCTGCAGGATATCCCACTGTGATGAGGAGGGCAATTTTTTTGGATTTGGGAATTTCCAAAAGTTTTCGAACCTTATTTTCATCGAACCAGCCCAGCATGCAGGTTCCCAATCCCCGTTCGGCTGCCTGCAGACAAAAATGTTCTGCCGCAATGCCAATATCAATGAGAGGGTAGGGCGTTCCCTGTAAGGAGGCTCCAATCTGTGCCAGCATGTGTCCTTTTTTCATGATAACCGCCACAATGAGTGGTGCCTGAAGGGCAAATTTGTTAAAAGAGACAAGGTTGGAATAAGTACTTTCGGCGATACGCTTCCGAAGTTCGGGAGTTTTGATCACAATAAATTCCCATGGCTGGGAGTTGGACGCAGACGGTGCCAGCCTGGCGGCTTCCAAACAGCTCAATAAATCTTTTTCCGGAACGGGGTCAGGTTTATAGCGCCGCACACTGTAACGGATTTTAACCAGTTCTAAAAATTCCATACCAACTCCCATCTTAAGCAAATATCTTAACGACCAGTGCTGCCGAATCCTCCCGGTCCACGGTCCGAATCACTCAAATCATCCACTTCCACCAGCTCGGGATGTTTCGGTATTTGAAAAATCAACTGGGCAATACGATCCCCCCGGTGAATCTGGAAATCCTCCTGAGAAAAATTGGCCAGAATCACACCAATTTCATTCCGGTATCCGGCGTCCACCGTTCCGGGAGCATTCAGACAAAAAATCCCATATTTCAACGCAAGTCCGCTCCGGGAACGGACCTGTATTTCCATTTCACCTGGCAATTCCACTGCAATACCTGTTTTCACCAGGGTCCATTTTCCAGCAGGGATTACCGTTTCCTCAACGGCGGTCACATCATATCCTGCATCATAACTATGCTGACGGGAAGGAAGGCTGGCATGGGGAGAAAGCCTTTTAATCTTAACCGCCATCATTTATCACACCTTGTATATCCGCACTGAACGCAAAATTCACACCCGTTTTCAAATTTCAGGGCCTTGGCATTACATTCCGGGCAGATTTTAAAGCTGGCATCGGAAATCATGGTCTCGTGGGAGGATGTCTCTTCTTTTTGTGTTTGCGTTTCAATGGGAATGCTTATCTGGGTGTCTTCAACGCTTTTATCCGATTTGATCATGCCTTCATCCTTGAAAAAGCGTTCAATTACATCGGCGACTTCCGAGTAAAAGGAATGGATATACTTCCCGTTCTTAAAATATCCTCCGTTCGGGTCATAAATGCTGCGCAGCTCCTCCAGGATGAAATAAGGATCACTGGCACGGCGAAAGATAGCGGATATCAAACGGGTCAGCACGGCATACTCTGCAGAATGGGTAAGATCCTTGGAATTAATAAAAATTTCCATAGGTCGTTTTTTACCGTTTTCCCATACGTAACTCAGGGTGATGTAGACACTGAATTTTACAAAAGGGCTTTTCACTTTATAGACTTTAGCATCCACCACATCGGGGCGCATCAGGTTATTGGAGGGTTGTGGTTTTGGGGGTTGGACCGCCGGTTTGTCTGCCGCCGGTTTTTCCTTTGGTTTGACTTCCCGAATTTTAAATTCGCTGTTTAACGTAAGCATCACACAACCTCAATATCTTGATTGTTTTTAATTCCAAGGGCTCTGAAATAGTGAAAGGGTGTGGTCAGTGTGCCATCCGGCATTCTCATCACCTCATCACCAAAAAAGACCCGTTTTTCACGTCCGGCTTCCACCTCAAACTTTTTATCCTTAAAAGCCTGAAACTCAGACGGTTTACTATCCGCTGTCAGGATGGGGAAACGGCTTCCGTCCCGGTAAACCGTCACACCCTTCAATCCTTTTTCCCATGCTTTGAGATAAATATTTGAAATCACTTCCGGTTCGATATCTTCCGGCAGATTGATCGTGGATGAAATGGAGTGATCCACATATTTCTGGCAGACGCTCTGGATTTCAATCCGTCGTTCGGGAGAGATATGGTGAGCCGTGCGGAAAAATGAGTCCGGCAGAAATTTTCTTAATTCTTCCTCTGTTTCGACCTTTGCCACTTTGTCCGTGAGTTCAAACATATCGATATAGGCCTGGACCGAGGCATGAAAAACTTTAAAGAACTGATTGTCAAAGGATTCAGCCCGGCGTGTATAAAAGAGGGCAAAAACCGGTTCTACACCACCGCTGACCCCAATATAATTTTTCCGTCCTACAGACACACCCCGGATAATATTACTGATGGTGCCGGTTGGAGCAATGGAAGTGATGGCAATATTCCGGAGGCCATGATGACGAATATGCTCCTTGACCTCATCCGGCAGAGCTTCCTGGAAAAAGGGACCGTTTGCATAATCTTCATATTCAAAAATATCGGAGGGAGCTTTTTCCCTGGCCAGCCTGGAGGATGCCAGATAGGCCTGGCTGTTGATGAACTGCATCACCTTGTCCATCAGAGCCACTCCTTCGGGGCTGTCATAAGGAATTTTCAGCTGATAGAGCATATCGGCGATACCCATAATACCCACACCCAGTCTGCGGGTTTCTCCCGCCGCATCCCGTTGTTTTTCCAGGGGATTCAAAACCTGATTCCAACTAACCACATTGTCCAGAAAACGAACCAGATTATACACGGCTTTCTCCAGGTTCTCCCAATCGACCGATGCTGAATCCATAAAGCCATTTTTTACAAAACGGGCCAGGTTAACAGAACCCAGATTACAGGCGCCACCATCTTCAAGGGGAACCTCAGCGCAGGGATTGGTGCAAATGATGGGGCGTCCCACATAGTTGGACGGTGAATACCGGCTCATTTTCGTCCAGAACATAAGCCCCGGCTCAGCGGTCCGGTAATTGGATTCAATAAACGTGTCCCACACATCCCTCGCTTTGACCAGCTCACGGACTTCATTGGTCTCGTCGGAACCAAAATAGAGGAGAAAATCACCGGTGAAATGAATGGCCAGTTCTTCGTTTTCATCTTCTGTATCCACCAGATAATCTCCATAGACATCCCGTTTCATGGCATCCTTCAGATCCACCTGGGAGACGGTTTTACCAAACTGATCCTCCATCCACTGGCTGAACAGGGCATAGGAATCAAAGACCTTCAATTCTTCGTAGTCCCGGATATCTTTGTTGGGAATGCCCAGAGAATAAAAATATCCATCTTTCTGATAAGCCCTCATCAGACGTTGCTTATTTTTTTTCCGATAAATAATGATCCGGTCCCGGCCATATAGCTTCTCTTCCTTGACAGCCTTCATGAATTCATCGGTCACCTTCACAGAGATGTTGGCAAAACGGATCTGTGTATTTTCCACCACCTGTTTTTTGATAAGATCCAGTTGGTATTCATCAAATTTTCCGGACCAGCGGCATTGTTCCACGATTTGTTGTGAGACCCAGTTGGGTGATTTTTTCACACTGAGAAAATGGAAAATATCGGGGTGTTTAATATCGATGGTCAGCATCAGGGCTCCCCGGCGACCCGATTGGCCGATGAGTCCCGTTGTCATGGAATAGAGTTCCATAAAGGATACGGCTCCGGTGGATGTATCGGCAGCATTGTGTACCACAGATCCCCGTGGACGCAGGGGTGTAATATCCACACCAATCCCGCCGCCATAGGAATAGGTCCGGGCACACTCGGCTGCCGCCTTGTAAATGGATTCAATATCATCATCCTCAATCCGGGTGACAAAACAGTTGGCCAGCGTCTTGAGCCGGTACAGATCACCAGCCCCGGCCAACACACGTCCCCCGGGCATCCAGTATCCTTCATATAAATCTTTGTAAAAAGCCTCAGCCCATTTTTTCTGCTTAATCTTTGTGGTTTCCTGGGATGCGACAAAAGAGGCAATACGGCAAAAGACATCCTCAGGGCGTTTTTCAATGACCTCGCCATTAATATCTTTTAAATAATATTTCTTTTTATATATGTTATTTGCCAGATCATTCCCGCACAGATAATCCGGGTGAAGAGGCAGTTCCTGATTTTCAATGGCTGTTTTGAGATGTTGATAGATAGTCCGGTAGGTTTCAATCTTTTTTTCTCCTACCATCCGTGACAGTTTACCCTGGTGCAAAAACATTTTTTCAAACATGAGAAGACTCCGGGATCTGGTTGCGTTGACTTGTTATTTTTACTTTCTAACACAAGATATTGTGTTTATTCTTAGGTATGATACAATATAGAGAAATTAAAGTCAAAGTGAATTTTTGATTTTTCCTTCAGTTTTTTCTTGTCTCTTTCTAAGTGACTGATATGTGCGAATCTATAAGAGAAAAAATTTTTTGTCTGAAACGGGACTTGTTAAATCACATGGACGCGTGTAATTTTTGCGGTTACGGAGAAAGCATGCTTAAACACTTTCGGTACACAAATTGGGTCCGCCTGTTAAGAGGGAAAAACATCCTGCCTAAACCTGCAGAACCCTTAAACTGGAACACGTTGAAAGCAGATGTAAGCAAAATTTTTATTTCACTTCCTGACGATACCCGACATATTCATGTCGTCAACCATATGCTGAGCCGGATTTTATCGGAAAACCCCTCCCTGCATATTTCCGTCCTGGTTCCTCCCACTTTTGAAGATTTTATCCGGGGCATGCGGTGTTACAAAAGCATTTACATTCTCCCGCCCGTCAAACCAACGACCTTTCCCATTACAGAGGAGATGGTGACTGAAACAGCCGGAGAGATGTGTGACATCGGCATTGATCTGAACATTTCCCCGTACATCCTGTCCCATTACCTGATTGCCACCCGGTCGGAAAAAGCTTCGCTGGGTTTTTACAATGTTTTCAGCGCTCCTCTTTTAAGCATGACCCTGAAACTTCGTGAAACCAGTTCATACGACAATGGATTCGAATCCCTGTTGATGATGGCAGGGCTGCCCATTCCGGAACAAAAAGCGCTGTAACCTTTTATTGTTTATCGCACATTGTTATTAAAGAGAAGAAGGAAAGATATTTTTATTGCAATAAAGTATTTTGAAATGTAGATTATCGCCCAAATTAGGAGAGGCTCGTATGACCAAATACTTTAATGAACTCGTTTGTCCCGAATGCGAAGAACCCCTCACGGCCGAAGACCTTCAGAAAAACCTGGTGTGTCCCCATTGCAAAAATAAACTGAGGGATCCCAAGTATATTGAATTCCTTGAATATCTGGTGGCCCAGGGGATTGTTGAGGACATTGATTTTTTTGATACGGATCTCTATGGTAGTGATTTCATGAAATATGAGACCAATGAACTGGACGAAGAGGACATTACCGATGTTGAAGCACCTCAGAAACCGGGGGGCTTTTTATCGAACAACATGATGAGTGTTGAGGAAGAGTACATCAAGGACATTGATGAAGATCAGGATACTCCGGAAGACTATACTGTTTTTGATCCTTCCGAAATAGACGATATGTCTGAAGATGATGCCAGTTCAGAAGACGACGATGATTAAGGGGGATTTATGAACGACGAGAAAGATCAAAAACCGAAGGAGATGGAGATCAACCTGAGTGAACAAAAAGCTTCGGGGGATTACTCAAACCTGGCGATAGTTACTCATTCCGCTTCAGAGTTTATTCTTGATTTCTGCCAGGTTCTGCCAGGAATGCCCAAAGCAAACGTGGCATCCCGGATCATATTGAATCCACAGCATGCAAAAGCTCTTTTAAAAACTCTTGAAGTCAACATTCACCGATATGAACAGGCTTTTGGTGAAATAAAAGAAATCCGCCATCCACAGAATCAGACGATCAATCTGAAGTCTAAAAAAAATATCATCAACTAAGATTCAACATTCGATGATTCATCAGGAAGCGCCGTTTCGGCGCTTTTTTGTTTTTCCAGAATTTTCTGATACAGCCGGGCCTGCCAAAGGGCACACAACACTCTGCCGATAACAAATCCAAGAATGGCGCCTGCCAGGACATCCAGGGGATAGTGGCGACCTACATAAACCCGGGAATAAGAAACCAAAACGGCTATCAACCAGGGGATCCAGCGCCGTTTGCGGTAGAAAAAGGTCAGAACAGAGGCGAGAGAAAAAAAATTGGCGGCATGGTTTGATGGAAAAGTCCACCGCCCGCCATAACCGTCCAGGCGGCGAATCTGTTCAAGGGCACGGATTTTTTCCGGTGTGAGGGAAAGGGAATCCTCAAAATGGCGGACCCTGGCAGTCAACACGGCTAAAGAATCTTTCAGGGCCGGCGGGATCGTTTCCATGGAGTGTATTTCCATAAGGAGTGTTTCCTGTTTCTCCTTAAGAGGTTTATACTCCCGCAAAAGCCGGCTGGGACGGATGCGACCGACATGGGGTTTGATCAGCCGGGCTGCAGTAAAATCAGTGATTCCAAAAGCCAGCATCATCATCAAAAAAGTCACCCGGCCTTTTCGTTTACCCCAGACAAGAAAATATACAGCCAGACCAAGCCATACGGGAATCCAGGTTTCTTCCTGAGTGATAAAGGTAAAAAAAACATCCAGCCAGGGATGAACCCATACCTGATTGATGAGACGAAAAAGAGTCAGATCCAATGACAACAGCATTTATTTACTCTTCAAAGGTAAAATCATCATCGTTGGGAACGGCCGGTTCGGTGATGCCGTTATATATCAACTTTCCCTGCCCGTTATCCTCTTCTTCTTCCAGTTCCTCCAGTTCTTCTTCCTCTTCCAGCGGTTCCGGAATATTCAGGGATTCCTCCAGCTCTTTTTTCAGTGCCTGATACTCCTCATCTTTATC
>LGGY01000177.1 GCA_001509335.1 Fidelibacterota bacterium 46_43 | reverse complement strand
AAGCAAGATAATATTGTTAATCGTATATATGAATTCTCGAACCATTCAACAGATCTACAACCTGAATCAATCATCCCGGTCATCATGTAAAATGCAGACAGGTGGTTATATCAAAGAACCCGCCAATTGCTTCGCTACGCTGTGTTTAAGAAAGCATCACAATTTAAATGCTGGGTAGCAGCTACTAAACACCGAACGAAGTATGGTGCTTGAATTCCACGAAGTAAGATCGTATCGAAGTGGAAGTATCTCTGTAACTCAGAATCTCTGCGGGAGAAACAACTGAAAACTCAATTCTCCATTCCCAATTCAACTCAGGACTCTTAAATCAAAACAACTCCATTCCCCGGTACATCAGAATAAGACACAACACCCTTATCAATGGTCACACCCGTTGCTATATCTTTTGCCAAAAGGAGGGGTCCGTCTGCATCTATATAATCCAGGAGTGGCATCAACTGGGCTATGCCGGAAATACCTACCGTGGATTCTGTCATGCAGCCGACCATGACTTTCATATTCAGTTCCCGCGCACGGCGGATCATGCGCAATGCCGGTGTAAGTCCGCCACATTTTACAACTTTGATGTTTACCCCGTGAAAATAGCCGTGACAACGGTCTACATCCTCCTCGTGTACGCAACTTTCATCGGCGATGACCGGCAGGACAGATTTTTTGTAAACCTTTTTCATCCCTTCCCAGTCCTCTGCAGGCAGGGGTTGTTCAATAAATTCCACATCCAGTTCTTTTAAAGTTTTGGAAAATCGAATTGTCTGATCGGCGGACCAGGCGCAGTTGGCATCAATCCGTAGGGTGGCATCCGTGACCTTCCGCAGCTCCTGTATGATTTCCATGTCATGGTCGGTCCCCAACTTGATTTTAAAAACCGGCCAGTCTTTAAACTCCAGGAGTTTCTTTTTCATGACATCAATTTCATCAATACCAATGGTATAATCGGTCACCGGCCGTTTGGAAGCATCCAGTCCCCACAACTCCCAGGTCTTTTTTCCTTTTAGTTTTCCGTACAGATCCCACAGAGCCATATCCAGGGCGCACTGGGCAAAGGGATTTTCTTTCAGGCGGGGAAGATATATGGCCCACAGGACATTCGGGGACGTATCCAGGATGTTTCTGGTTTTCAAATCGTCCCGGAGACCATTCAAATCGTCAAATATGCGTTCAACGGTAAATCCGTAATATTTATGGTTGGCTACTGCTTCGCCGTATCCACTGATGCCGTCCTGGATGACTTCAGCAATCACCGTTTTTTGCACCGTCCGGGTCTCCCGGGAAATCCCGAACTTATATTTCAGGGGCAGATCATATTCATGCAGTTTCAGTTCCATGGCCAAACCTCATTCATTATTTTTTATTATTTTCAATCGTTGAAATTTATCATATCGTTGGGGGAATTTCAGGATTAAATTAACCCCGGTGTTCATTCCGGGGAATAAAAGTGAGGGCTCAGTCCACCCTCCCCAGCTCTTCCCGAATCTGTCTAACCCAACGCTCAATCCGCTCATCTGTCAGTTCCGGCTGGTTGTCTGCATCCAGTGCAAGTCCACGAAAGCCTCCTTTTTTGAAAAATTTGGAATGCTCGAATTCGTAACCATCTGCAGGCCAGTTCCCGCCAATAACCCGTTCCGCGTTTTTGGCTACCAGACTGTAGAGGTGACTGATACCGCCCAGGAACGAGTCGGGAAACATCATCTGATCTCCCATACCTACAAAAGCTACAGTTTTATCGGAAAAATCAATATTCTCCAGCTCATCCCGAAATTCTGCCCAGTCCGGTTGCATGTTGCCTGTCCCCGTGCTTGAGCTGGCAAAGATGATGACGTCGTAATGATCAAATGCGTCGGCTTCCGTTTCACTGATATCATGAATGTTCTCTTCCGGGAGGGAGAGTCCCTGTCGGATTTTTTCCGCCGCTTCTTCTGTATTGCCGCTTGATGAACCATAGAATATGCCGATATTCATAGTACCTCCTTCATGCTTTTGTCTCTTCCCGGCATCAAAGGTCACGATATGATACACTTTCAACGCTCTTTGTCCATGAAATCTCTCGATATTATATGATTCTTACCATTAAATTTCATCATGAAGTTACGTATTCTATTTTTCGCCATTCTTTTTTGTCTGTGGGCCGATGCAGGATCCCTCTCCGCTGCCCGTTTCACGGAAGCACGGGTGGATCTCTGGCCCGATTACGACCAGCCCGCGATGCTGGTGATGATGGAAATGACCATGGATAGCGTGGCCCCCGTTGTTTTTGTTATCCCCGAATCTGTGAAACATGTGCGGATCCGGGAAGGATATCTGGATTTCCAGAAGATTATCACGGCCGATGCCACGAACATGATCCGTTTTACTCCCCAGGGGGATCATTTCACCATGACCTATTACGATACGTTTCCCGATACATCCTATCGGTCCTATGATTATTTTTTCTATTCAAATTTAGCAGTGGATACCTTGTACATCAGGATTCAAAAACCAGCAGCAGCCCTTAATTTTGATTTTATGGATGCCACGGCATGGACCCGTGAGGTAAAAGACCGGAGCGGACTGGTATACAGCATGACAAAATTTGCCGGGATCCGTCCGGAGGAACCCTTTATGGTGTCCCTTCGTTACACAAATCCCGGCAGACAGCTGACGGCTCCCGGAGTCATGGAACCGCCAGAACCCATCCGGCGTCAGCTCTCACCTGCCGTCCGGCGAATCGGCATTGGCCTTTTAATCCTTATGCTGATTCTGGCCATTCTGATCCGGCGGGTTGTCCGGCCTGTCCATGACGATACGAAAAGGGAATCCCATGCTATGCGCTTTTGCGGCTATTGTGGTGCTCCCAGAACTACCGGACACCTTTTTTGTCCCTTCTGCGGCAAAAAGTATTAGATGTATGACCACACACCTATCCCGCCTTTTTGCTTTGTGTTTTGTGTTTATCCCTGTCCTGTTGTCGGGCATGACTTTTGAATATGCCGAAACCGACCCTATAGGACGATTTTACCTTTTATCAGCCCGTAATGGAATTATTGTCCGTCTTTCTTCTGAAGAAACTCTGAAACGGGGGGATGGACCGGCGCTGATGTCCCGTCTCCAGGAACCGGCAGGACTCCAGCTCCAGTTCCCGTCTTCTGTCTGGGTGCTGGACCGGACAGGTAAAACTATCCTGGAATTTGATACAGACCTGAATTATCTTGGTTCCCTTGCTCTTTCGTCCCAGATAGAAGATCCCATAGCCTTTCTCATTTTATCCGACGGCAGCTGGTTGTTGGCTGATGCACTGAATCAAAAAATATGGCAATTCAACCCGGGATTCTCTACACCTGTCCCCTGGGGAACCGGCCGGGTTTTCGCCGTCATACCACCTGATTTATCCCTTATGAGCGACGGAAACAAGGTCTATTGTTTTTCACCGGCAGAATCTATCGTTTGGATTGCCGATACCCAGGGGCGGTTGCGTCAGTCGTTTCAAATTCCGGATTCACTGGGTATCCAACATCTTGCAGGGGGATGGAAAGATTTTGTCTTTCTTTCCGGGCCAAAGGGCACCTGGATGCTGTCACCGGGGATCTCTCCAAAAAAAATCGATGATAAATCCTGTCTGAGAATCTGGAAAAACCGACGGATTCGTCCGGATGGGTCCTCCATTCCCGGAGGATTTGACCTCTATTTGCCCAAAGGGACCTCCACACCGTGATTATCCGTATATTCACAATCCTTCTTTTAGCCATTACGCTGATGTTTTCTGCCACGTACCAGGAGGATTTTATCGTCCGGCCGGGACAAACAGTCTTTTCCCTGTCCCATCCTCTGGTAACGATCGAATCTGTCCAATGGGAAAACCCTGCAGACACTCTCCGCTGGGCACTGGATCCGGTGGAAGGGCGTTGGGTGATTCTGGATAATCCCGAAACCTCTTACACCGTGAAGATTTTTTATTCCACACCGGACTGGTCTTTGCCCCTCCGGTATTCTTCCGGTGTCCGCTATGTACCGGATCTTTTCCCCGATAAGAAGAGCCCGGTCGAAATACCTGCCCGATCGGCTGTCCCTTCATCTGGTGTCCGAACCCGGGGGACCCTTTTTCGTTCTGTGCAGGTGAGTACCAACGGCCAGAGTAATGTGTCCGGCGGAATGGATTTGCAGATCCGGGGTGAACTTCTTCCGGATGTTATGCTGAGTGGTGTGATCTCAGACCATGAAACACCTTTTGATGCTGCCATGTCGACCCAGAGCCTTGAGGAGTTGGATCAGATTTATCTGGAACTGGAAACCCCGGGAGGCAATGGCAGACTGGGAGATTTGAGGGTCAGCACGGATTGGAGTCCTTTCAGCCGATATTCCGGCCACCTGACAGGAGTCACCGCGACTTCTCCGGCAGAATCCCAGGGATCCCTGACCTGGGCAGGCTTTGCCGGGAGTCCTTCCGGCCGCTTTATCCGCCGGGAAATATCCATTCGTGAAAACGATCAGGGGCCTTATCGCCTCCTTTCCGGTTCTCTTTCTTCAGTAATGATTGTCCCCGGTTCGGAACGGGTTTATTTGAACGGTACCCGTTTGGAATCCTCCCAGTATCTGATGGATTATGGCGCTGCCGAACTCACGTTTTCTACCGGATACCTCTTATCAAAAGAGGACCGGGTGTTTGTGGAATACCGGTACCGGAATGAATGGTTTCCACGCATGAGTACCGGTGGCCGTGTGGGATATGCAGGGAATCGGTGGGGTGTTCATCTTTACGCTCTCCGGGAATCTGACGATGCTTCCCGTCCCCTCGACGAAAGTATGACCAACCTCAGCCCCGATTCGTTATCCTCCCTTATAGAAGGTGATTATCTCTCTACCGCCCAATCAGATACAAACGGCTCGTATGTCTTGTCCAACGAGGGCTTCTGGCTCTATGCCGGCCGGGAACAAGGTACACATGAAGTCCGTTTTTTCAGGGAAAATCAGAACGGAGGATATATCCGGCGCTATGATGAAGATGGACTGCCTTATTATGAATATGCCCCGGAGGATCCTTTATCCCAGTATTTTCCCCGAAGACCGGTGGTTTTTCCCGAAACCCTTTCCCATCTGGGAGGCGATTTCCGTATGACGCTGTGGAAGGGGATAGTTTCCGGTCAAGTGACCCTTTCACAATTTGATCGGGGATTTGGTCCAGGTACCCGGCATCAAGGCTTCGGGGGGAACTGGCAGGCTGAATTGCCTGTGGCTCGCCTCATATTTCAAAGTACCGGCTGGAGCCGATCTGAACACTTTGTAAGCTTCGAAGCGCCTGAATCTGTTTCTCTTTCCCGGGACATGGGTTTTCATCCCGGAGATACCCTTCGCTTCAACACCCGGAATGCCCTGGTGTATGATTCAGATAAATTTCACACGAACCTGGCCTGGCAAAGTGCCGGTATCCGGGTTGATTCGCTCCGCCACCGTCTTTCTTTCTCCGGATCTGTCGGAAAAAAGGTTGCTCTTTCATGGGAAGGGTTTCGCCTGAGGGATTCCCACTGGCTTCCCTATTATCAGGCTGGTGTTACAGGAAAAGTCCATGCCCTCTATGCCGGATGGAAAAGGACTCTGTTTGAACCACTGGGGCGTGCCTATGCCGAACGGAATGATATTTTACGGAGTGGAATCCGCTTAAGTGAAACCACAGGAATCGAATATCGTTACCGGGAGGATTTTGAATGGGATGGTACCCGGTTTGACCGCTATTCCCAAAAACACGATCTGGAAGTGAGAGGACATTTTGATTTCAGGGAGTATATCCGCTGGCAGGGAGATTTGACCGGCCGTCTGGATCAGCGGAATACCCGGCAGGATTTTACCGTGCTCACCAGTAACCGGCTCCAGTGGACGATCCCGTCCATCAGCCTTTCCGGTCAGTTGACAACCCGAATCAACCGGACCTCTGAATACCGACGGGAAGCCCTTTTCATCCGAGTCGCCGACGGCATGGGACAATATCGCTGGGATGAAGCTTACAATGAGTATGTCCCCGATCCCCTGGGGAATTATGTACTCCGTCGTGAACAGACCAATGACCGCCTGGATCAGGTCATTCATGCCAGCACACTGAACACCCGCTGGCAGCACCGTTTCAACAAGGTTTCTCTTCGTTACCGCTTTGCCGGAGATCTGGAATACAGAAGTGATGATCTGATTGTCTTTCAATCCCTTTCTTTTACTCAACCCCGGGAAAACATTCTTTTGGCGACTATCCGTGCCAGAAACGATCTGACCCTTACGTCCTCCGGTCAAAACCGGTCTCTGCGGCTGGCAACGGATCATGTCCGCTCCCAGAATACCCGGGACGTTCATAGTGAAAGCCTGTCCGGAAAGGATGAAGGGGAAATCCTTTGGCGGCGCCGGGGAGAGAACGGGTATCAGGAATATGGATTTTCTCTGGGACACGATCGCCGTGAACGTTTTCCTTTAGGGTCCTATTCCGTGCAAAACAATCGCCGGGGCATTCAGACGGCATTTCACCGGACACCCGGAGGATCCCTGGATCTGGGTATTTCAGCAGCGTACTCTGCTATTGCCAGTACTTTTCTCCGGGAGGATTTTTCCACCCATCGGCTGGAAGGAGAAGTCAGTGGAAGCTGGAGCCGGATCCCCGGGGAATTTGTCAACGGTCGTTTCGGCCTGATTTCGGTGAATACAGAATATGATCAGCCCCTGCCCTATGAAGTAGCGGACGGCCTTCCCGCAGGATATACCCTGCAATTTATGTTTCGGTACGAACGGCGCCTAAGCGACATGGTTTCCCTGAATGGAACTTTTCAGTACCGAAAACGGGGAGAGAGTCAATCGGTAACCCTTATCCGTGTGGAGGCCCGTGCGTACCTGTAAAACCATCTGCCTGATGATCCTGCTCTTTTTTCCCCTGGTGGCGTCAGGGAGTCGGCCGGTATGCCTTACCATCGGCACCGATACACTGGGTGTGATGTT
>LGGY01000029.1 GCA_001509335.1 Fidelibacterota bacterium 46_43 | reverse complement strand
CATATCCGGAGCAATGAGAGTCATCAGATCCATATCAGTACTAAAACAGACCCGGAAAGGCATGGGAAATTTTTCCCGTTCAATCTGGATTTCCTGGGAGAAATTCTGAATTACGGCACCAAAACGAATCCCGTAAAAGCCAAATGCATAAGTGGTACCGATATCAATTGCCGGTGCCCCATGGTTATAATCCCTATCAATGATAACAAGGGTCGTATCCGACAGATTTTTCCCTGCTGTCGCCACCTGGGCTGTCCCATAATCCTGGTAAGCATATTTAATTCGCAACCCATAGGAAAAGCGGTCACTGACCCGTTGGGAGAGGGTGATTCCCGCCACCCACGCAGACGGCGAAAAAACACCCGTTTCTACAAAGCCATCATCATTTTCAGCTCTGCGGGTACCATAAAAGTCCCCATAATCCATGGACATATAATCCATCCCAACAATCATATTCAGGGGACCTTTTAGGGCAGCGCTGATCGAACTATATCCCATATCAGCAATCCAAACAGTCTTGGTAAGGGTCACGTCGGCTTTTCCGGGCATCCAGGCAATGGCTGAAGGGTTGGCATAAACACCATCCGCACCGGTGAGTCCGAGAACCCCGGCTTTTTTCTCTACGCCGGTCAAAGACGCCGGTGACAGCAATCCGGCCAGGATCAACAGGGTAAGCCATAAATAACATGTATTTCTTTTTTTCATCGTATCACCTGTCCTTTTATCGGATAACCACAAATTTCACGAACTGGTCATCCAGCTTATTTCCATCCACATCTTCAGCATCTGTGACAGCAAGAATATAAATACCCGTACTGATGTACTGATTGGTACTTGTCCGCTGATCCCAGATCATCTGGTCGGTTCCGATATGGTCAAAGTGTGTCACTTCATCACCGGTTTCGGTATAGACAGTCAAGGTACATTTGTAGGGTAGTCTGGCAAACATCAGCTGATTGCTTCCGCCGGGGAAATTAAGAATACCTGCATCCACCGTATAGGGATTGGGAACCACCCGGACCTCTTTTGAAGTCGCCAATCCGGCTTTGAACGGCCGTGCCGGCAGCTGTGAACGGTTTGCATATCGTGAACTTTCCAGTTTCTGTCCGGGATAGAGTCCGAATGTGTTCTGACTTCCGTCATCCATGGCCGTGACGGCATAATAGTAAGAAACACCGCGCGTAACATTTGTATCGATATACCGGGTTTCATTCCGGTCTGTGGTTTCATAGATCAGTTCCCAGCGTTCCTTGGAAACCAGTTCGGACGGTGCTCCGACGGCTGCTTCTCCCCGTTTGCGGTAAACCCTCCAGGCATACCAGTCATCCACACCCGTATCCGGATCATTATAATATCCCGCATCCGGATAAGACCATTCCACAATCACCTGGTCTGCATCGCTTGTCACTTCCAAATCGGGCGGCGGCGGGGGATCAGGGACATTCAATCCGTTTTTATACGCCCAATATGCCCGGTTCATAACTTCTGCCAGTGAATCCTTACCGGTCAGAATTGCCGCTTCTTTTTCCGCATCGGATATTTTTCCGTTAAACCAGGCCCTTCCGACAGAATCTGCAGCTTCCCACGACAGAGAACCCACACCAATTGCATACACGGCACAGATTGAATCCTGAATATTCTGTTCATGGTCCAGTGTGAGATCATAGGGGCCGATGGTGATAAAGCGCATGGGGCCTTTTTGTTTTCCGGAAGCAGCAATAAATCCTTCGGTAATGGGATCCAGGGGAAACCGCCCCCGGCTATCCTCTCCAATGTAGGTATCCCGGATTCCCAGATCGCCTCTGCCCCATAAGTCGTTTACAATATCCGCATGGGGAATGGCATAAGGTTGGGACACGTCATCAGCCGTCAGATCAAAGGTGTTTTTTGAGGAAAACAGCAAGGCATATCCCGGAATCTGGGGGGAATGAAGATGTCCCGTTTGCCGGTCCGGATCACCGGTGTCATCTGCACTTAATATAATCACGGTATCCGGGTTAGTATTGTTTTTATAAACCTCTCCGCCGGGTGTCTTGGCATCCCAGTAATAGGCAATTTTCAGGCTGTCCCGTGGGGCATCTGAAGCAAGTGTTACAGGAGTGGCAAACCAGCTGTCCAAATCATCTTCTCCTTCATAGGCAAAATAGGAGTGAGCCATATATTCACCGGCCTTACTTGGACCGAAACTAAAAGAAATGGGCCACCATAAGCGCATGGATTGGGATGGAAAGAAATCGGAGGAATCGGGATTTTCGATAGGCCGCATGGTTTCACCGGTGAATTTATACGTCGCCTTGTAGATGATGTAATCCTGATGGTTGGGATTGCTGAATGCATAGATCTGCACCCTGCTCCGGATGCCATAAGCTCTCAGGATATCTTCCCATTCAGCCACGATATCAGCGTTTAAATTCCGATCCACATCCCATGTGTAATCCTGATTCTGGCGGATACCATCAACGGTTACATAGGGTGGCCGGTAACGTCTTCTCTCCCATGAATAGTCATTTTTCCCCTGATTCACGCATTTGTAGGGAATGATTTTGTGCTGTCCTGTCTCATCAGTAAACCCGTCATCATCAGGACAGGCAGGATTAAAAATCTGGTACAGCATCTGGGAATGCCAGGTATCGGCAGGATAGTACCATTCTTCTGTCTGTTCCGGTCCTGTACCTGTCAGCATCCAGCTGTACTGGTTGGTAAACTGTCCTTCCCCATTGACCTTGTTCATCGTCAGGTTAATCTTATTGACATTGATAAACATAGGCGGTCCGGTAAAATTTTTCTGGGCTTTAAGGTCAGGTACCAGAAAAAACAATACCAGGAGTATGGAAAGGAAAATATTGAGATACTTTGTGAATATGTGTTTCATATGACCCCCGATGATTTAAAAACTGAATGAAATATTGGTCACTATCCGGCGGGGATTGAGGAATATCGGTGCCTCGAACCATCCGGTATCGATATGCTCCTTATCCCATTCGCCCCATTTATCATTTCCGTGTTCTTCGCCCTCTTCAAAAGGGAATTTGAGGGATTCCTGATAGCGGGAATACTGGGCTGTATTCATGCCACCGATATAGAGGCGTTTTTGGTTAAGGAGATTAAAAACCGTCACACCAATTTCACAGGTCAATCCACCAAGATAGATATCTTTGGTCAGTTTCGCGTCAACATTGGTGTAATCCACAACATCTGCCTTATACTGTTTACCGGTAACCATATCCTGCTTGATGACAATCTCTCCGCGATCATCCCAGTTACCCCGGAAATTCAATTGCCATCCACCCAAAGGATAGATCCCCATCATAGGGAAGCCGAATTTTTCCGGTGAATGGAAGGTAAAACTAATATCCGCTTTGGGATAGGATTCCACCGTTGAAATATTGGCAGACCGGTTTGCCTCACGGGCTGTTACCTGGTTTTCATAGACATAGCGTACACCACTTTGTCCCCAGCTTTTCAGCATGTAATCCAAATTTGCCCAGAAGGTGAACCATTTTCCGTAATTCTTTTCAAAACGGAGTTCAATTCCCCTCACATCGGAAAAGGCATCGGGATAATATTTGGTGATGGCATAATCCTCCCAGTAGTTCACAAAGGTCCGGGGCAACGGATCATTTTTCACATCCTTGTAATAGAAAACGATATTAAAGAGGTACTGCTTCAGGAGTTGCTGTTCATATCCAAATTCATAGGATACTGTTTTTCCAAAAGGAAGTCCCGGTGAAGGAATATTGGCATAGTCCACGGCAATGGACTGGTTATAGAGAAATGAATAGGACGGTCTTTGATAAAAATGCCCGTAATTGAAGTACATTTTGCTGCCCACGGTAATGGGGTAAGACACGCCCAGACGCGGAGAAAGTTTAAACTGGGATTCCACTCCCTTTGTAGGCCACCCCGGCGGTTCATCCAGCATATCCCTGAAAACCTTCCAGCGTTCATAAGAGCCCCAATCACCGGGGATATATTCATACACCAGGTTATAAAACGCCGCATAATCAGGATCAAAGGGATGGGAAAGCTCATAGGATTTCCTCATGGGGTTAAAATAATCCCCCCGGAGACCGATCATGGCTATCAGTCCTTCAAATTCCATCTTATCCTGAATATACAAAGCCGCTTCAACAGGATTGATGGTATAGTACTGCCAGGTATCGGGCGTAAACATCTTTTTGGACTGAAGCCAGGTTCCGGCATAGACTTTGGAATGGGTATAGTTAAACACAAACCCTGTTTCCACCTCATGGTTTCTGCCGATTTGTACTTTCAGATCCCCTTTGATCGAAGAATTGATGGAATAGGAGGAATCCACATTCTGCAGGCCGCCATAAATCCAAAAATAATCCGTAATATCTTTACCCCAGTTTGTGGAAGCATAGGGCGTACCGATTTCTGGATAATTCAGGACATACAACCCAGAATCCAGCTCAACCCAGGATTTGTCCAGAGAGGTATCGGCACTCATGCTGTACACATCATGGTCCTGATAGGTTGCCTGGGCTTCAAGGGTAAAGAAAGCCCGGGGTGACAGGGTATGATTGATTTTAAAGCCTCCCAGAAACCAGTCCTGATCAACATACATCAGACGGCTTCGGTTAAACATATTCTCCAGGTTGCCTCCCAGAATCCTGGCTTGTTGATTGGTAGACTGGGTATTGTTATTGAGGTAACCATATCTGAGGGTATTATCCTGGAGCACCCCGCCTGCTGTAGAGGGCCTGCTGCTGCTGTTACTTTCCACCCGTGCATACATGGCATTCATTGAGATTTTCGTATTTTCCGTCAACCGGGTGGTAATTTTGAGATGTGTATTCCAATCGCGGTATGCATCGCGTGGACCTATGGGATAGGCAAACTGGGACTGTTCATATTTTCCGGCCAGCATAAAGGTAGAGCGTTCAAAAATCTCACCCATAAAGGGAATCCAGGCACCGGGAACAGGACCTGTAAGTGTCCCTTCCATGTAAAAATCGGGCTTATTGAAAATTTCATTGGTTGGATGCTGGAGGAGCCACAACTGGCGCTTTTGTTCCGGTGTAAGTTTGGCATCCAGGCCGATAATCTCATAATTGGCCCGTCCTTCCCGGCTATTTTTCCACCCTCTGAAGGATTGAAATTCATTGGGAATCAATCCACTGGTGTCATCCCGGGTACCGATATAAGCCCATCCGTTTTCGGTTGTATCAGCAAAAATCCTGTAAATCAGAAAATCCTCATCCCAGGGATTTTGGCCAAAGTACCGTTTCTGACCGGCCGGTGTATAATTAAAATTTCCGGCAAAAGAAAAGCGTTCCCGCGAACCGTCTTTCGTCACAATATTCACAAGTCCGCTTCGAAAACCACCGTATTTCGCTTCAAACCCACCGGTCATCACCTGCATTTCCTCTACAGATGAGGCATTGATGGCCAGATAGGCATTACCGGACCGGGGATCCCGGGAACTGATACCGTCAATCTGGACATCCGTTTCCCGGATATCACCACCCCGGATACTTAAGCCGGTCCCTTCATCGCTTGCAACCAGTTCAATGCCCTTCATGCTGCCGATAAATTCATCCATCCGCATTACCGGCATGGTGCCAATTCGGTCGGCATCTATAATTTCCTGACTGGAAGCCACATCGGCCCTTATCACCTCCCTTTCGGCCGTGACGGTGACCGATTGCATTTCCAAAACCGTTTGCACCAGAGGGAAATCCACCGTGATGGTTCTTTCCATATTCACCCGGACACCCTCTTTTTTCAATTCGGTATACCCGACCATTCGCGCTGAAATTGTATAGGTTCCGGGAGGGACATTCAGGATAAAATAGACACCATCTTCCCCGCATGCCGCTCCAAGGACATCATCCAGAGGAACCATCTTATCATTGAGCTCCTGATGGGTAATCATCACATTGGCACCCGGCAAAGGTTCACCTGTCTGTGTATCATACACCCTGCCTGTTACTTTACCTGACGCAGCATGCAAAATGCCGGAAAGGAATATGCCAAACAGAAACAGGTACACAGTAATACGACTTTTAGGTTTCATACATACTCCAATTCTCATTGATTATTCATTGTCAATGATCATACCTCATGCAATCTTCAGTTACATGATAATGGTCCTGAAACATTCCCAGACAGCAAAGTTGCGTTTTCCGGTACTATCTGTGTGTTTAGTTGGATTCGTTTTTTAGAATTGTGACCGGCAACAAATGGATTGAAGCAGATCTTCTTTAAAATATTGAGTTTTCTTCATTGTGTCAACATCTAATTTTAAAAAGCAGGGGAATTGAATTTTACCGCCAGATATACAGGATTGCCTTTATAAATAACAATTGATTCATTCGCTGTGAAGTCCTACTTTGATACATAAATTCAGGATAGATGATGATAGACTATGTTTTGGCTGTGGATATTCGTTCCGATGCCGTTTCCGTCTCCGTTGTCAATAAAGACGGCGAGTGGTATTTCAGGCGGAAAAAGCATTATTCGGAACGGACAGGACTTCAGGTATTGGCGTGTATCAGGGATCAGATTGCCATTGTTAATGAACAGGCCCGGGATGCCGGAATTGCAATCCGGTATGCCGGAGTTTCGGTCCCCGGTATTTATAATGATGTCACCGGAGAAATCTGGGCCCCCAACATTCCCGGATGGCGAAAATTTCCTATTCGTGAGAAGTTGATTGAACTTTTTCCTCCGAAGACATCGATTCATATCATGGCAGACCGCTGTTGTTGTATTTTAGGGGAAACCTGGCAGGGGAATGCAAAGGGCATCAAGAATATGATTTATCTTCATATTGGTGCCGGTATTTATGCCGGATTGCTGGTGGATGGGCAAATCCTTCGGGGGAATGATCATATTGCCGGAGCTGCAGGATGGACCGCATTATCGCCTTCATTTCATCCTGAATACCGGACCATCGGATTTCTCGAATATCACGCCTCGGGAAACGGACTTGTGAAAATCACCAAAGATCTTATCAACAATGCTCCCGGTTATGAGGGCGTCCTTTTATCCAAAGGTGAACAACTTAATATGCAGGATATTTTTAACGCCTATAAAGAACGGGATACCATCGCCATCAGCATCATCAGCCAAGCCATACAATTCTGGGGAATGGCAATCGCTAATATGATCAGTCTGCTCAATCCTGAGAAAGTTATCATCGGAGGTAGTCTTTTTGGTCCGGCAACTCAGTTTATCAGTCGCATCCGGGAGGAAATGGCCAAATGGTCTCAACCCTATTGTCTGAAAAGTGTCAGTCTGGAGCCTACAACACTTGGCGGATCCGGGAGTCTTATAGGTGCCGCCAGGCTGGCGTTTATTGAGAGTTTGGACGTTTAGACGGCAGTCGAAAGTCAGCAGTTGATAGCCTGTAGTAGATTGATTTGATTGGATGATTGCCTGCCCCGTGAAAAGGGACCCGGTTTGCCGGGATATTTCACGGGGGATTTGATTGGATGATTGATTTGATTGATTTGGTTGAAACACCAGGAGCGAAGCGACGCCAATTTCAGACAGGCCGCGGCCTGTCCCTACATCTTCTAATTTCTTATAAATGATTGCGGATTTTTTGTTGATCTGATGATGAGATTATTAGAGAGATGGGAT
>LGGY01000028.1 GCA_001509335.1 Fidelibacterota bacterium 46_43 | reverse complement strand
TAAATATAATCTGGAGTACCGCTGGGATTGGGAAGATGACGGTACATGGGATACACCGTATGATACTTCAAAAACAGAGACACACAGTTATGATTCAACCGGGGATAAAACAATCAGACTGGAAGTGAGAAACAGCAGGAATGAAGTAGGAACGGAAACTGAAACAGTCCATGTACAGTAGAAATTAATAATCAAAAATATATAACTGCCCAAAATAGAAAAGAGTCCCGTTAACGGGACTCTTTTCTTAAATATTATAAATGTTATTTACTATTTAATTAATCATACGGATTCGGATCTTCAATACCCGCCTCTGTCCGGGTAAAGCGTAAGAAAATTTTTGAAAATCGCCCTGGGGACTGAATTTTAAAACAGCATTGTGTGTTGAATCGAGGACAAATATGGCACCGTCATCACCAACTACTGCATCCATAGGAGATTTAAAACGACCTAAATCCATGATATCATCTGTACCGAATGTAAAAGCAGTGGTATACATACCCGACCGGAGTTTATGAAAACCAAAGTAATTGCCAAACTGTGTGTATAATAAATTGCCGTTGTCATCACTATACAAGCTGTTCGGTTCTGAAATAGTCCCTGCACCTGTTCCTTCAGATGCCAGGAGGTTATCATAAACCCCTTTAAAATGCCAGACAAAGAAACCATTATTCAGTTTCAGCAAATAGGTGGGGACCAATTTGAAATTAATCAGCCTGTTGTTCAATGAATCCATTACAGCGATATGACGGGATTCTACACTCTCATCTGCTACTGCAATAAATGATTTTTGAATGGATGCATAGATCGGATTGTTGCCCAAAACACTTCCATCAATGGGATCTATTGTAGCTTCACGGTTGGATTTATCTCGTGAGGTATAAAGAGGCACAATACTTAAAAGGGAATCAATCAAGGCGGGATCTGAATTTAACACTTCGCTATGATCAAGACGGGTATATCCTTCAGTAAACTCACCGATGTACGGTTTTTCGGTCACAATTTCTCCATCCACACGGTAATCAAAGGATGTCACAATGCCTTCCACTCCAGCCATGTTTAAATACTGAAACCAGGCATATACGGTATCGCTTCTGTTAGTAAAATAGAGGATAAAACGCTCGTCTACTGTAACAGAGACCGGTGACAGGGGGGAACCCTGAAATGAAAGCTGCTGCAGCGGTTCATAAACCCCGGTTTCCCGTCTCCCACTGGGACGAACAACAGAAATCCGATGATTCACAGGGTCAGCAAGATAAAGACGGCCGTCTTCAGTGGTTTCCATGTCTGACAGTGAACTGATACCCAACTTACTGAAAGTCCACCGGGGCGTTATTTCAATAAACGCATCTTTATCTTCAGATATTCCTGTAGGATTGTCATTTCCGGTGCTGGGTAACTCCATGGTTTCAATGCATGAGGTCAAGATTAGCAGTGGAAATAACAATGGTATTATTTTTAAGTGTCTCATTATCTGTCCTAGAAATTGTAAGATATCTGAAATTGTTGTGTCGGATTCAAATATTCATTGTCCTTGTACGCATAATCAATTCTCAGGGATTGACCCCATTTTTCCGCTTTAAAACCCAGTCCAAAAGAAAAGGGATTATGATCTTCATTCGTATCAAAGCCTGCCCTGAGAACCAATGTTTTCAATAGGGTTACTTCAGTGCCGAATGCAAAATATTCCGCGTTATCCACGGGATGATTCAATTGAGCAGAAACAAGCCAGTTAAAGGTCTGACGTTCCAGAATGGTCATGGCTGTTCCCAAATGGAAAGTGGTCGGTGGAGAAAATTTTTCATATTCACGGGTCTCTGTATATCCCTCAGCATTGATATACTCATAGGTACCTTCGGGAGCTGTTGGCGAACCAAAATTCAAAAACGCAACAGCAATTCTCAGGTCTTTAAAACCGGTATAATAATAGGTCCCCAAATCCATCAGAATATTTGTGCTTTTAAAATTCAGGTACTCTTCCCGGGCGATACGCCCTGTAATACCGAAGCTGAATCGTTCACTCATTTTCCGTGAGAAGGAGAGACCTGCAAAATAGTCGGTGAAAGTAAAGTATTCTCCGGATCCATAGGGTTTATATTCTGTGGTGATTTCCATGGCAGGCATGTGAAGGGTCCCGGCTTCAAATCCCAAAGCCCAATTAAGAAAAGGATAGCTCACGGCAAAATATTCAAAATCAATATCAGCAAACCAGTCCAAATGACTGAAGGTGACAGACGGATTATCCAATTGTGTGAGTCCACCCGGATTATATTGTATGATTGATGCGTCACCGGCCATGGCAGTAAAGGCTTCAGCCATACCGGATGCCCGTGCACTGGGTTTTATTTTCAGGAAGGTCAGAGAGGATGTACCGGCACGCTGTCCACCCAGTTGAGGTAATATACCTCCGGCATGGAGAGTGGTTGCAAGAATAAGAAGTGTTAATATGATCTGTTTTTGTTTCATTGTTTTCCGTCAGCTAAAAATTTAAAACATTAAAAAGACACCCAGTGTCACCTGCCTGGGAGCATAATATCGTGATGGATCATAATTTGGGTTCCTGCCACCTAAATAGACATAAGAGATAATTTCGCCGGGATCGTAAGGTTTGCCGGTAAAGGGATTGATCCTTCGGGGTATTTTATGATTGAAGACATTTTGAGCATCAATGTAAAATCCATATCGGAGGGATTTGAAGTAGTATTCTTTGGTGAATTTGACATCGATGGTTAAAAAAGGATCGGCAATCGCCCCGTAGGGATTATCAGACATGGAGGTACCCAGAAAAATCCAGGTGCCATCTTCAACCTGTACGGTGTCTGTGGCAACACTGGGTGTATATCGTTGACCGGACCGGGCATCAAAATGGATGTTCAGTTTCCAGTTATTGGGGATTCTCATCCCAAACAGGCGGAGAGGTGTTTCTTCAAACATATTATACCGTAAATTTCCCCGAAGCCGAAAGGGTTCATCCCACGACAGGTAATTTTCTGAGAGGGGTTTTTGGGAAAGCATCCCGGCTTCAATCAGAAGATTGTCATCCGGTCTGGAAGATTTTCCGGTACTGATAGCATAGGAAAAAGATGCATCCCCGGAAAAATATCGGCCGTAAAGGCGCCGGAAGATGATTTCTATCCCCCTGGACCGGGCATAATCAGCATTGATATAAATGAGCATGCTGTAGTTCCCCACAAGGGGATTAAAACTGGTAATTCGTTGCGAGGTTTCGTAATCGAACATGTCTTTATAATAGGCTTTGAATTCAATAGCCGTGGATTTGGAAAATTTGTGTTTAATGCCCAGTTCATAGGCCACGGTTGTTTTAGGATTCAAATTGGGATTTCCTATGAGGGAATAGGGGTTTTCAGAACGGCTTGTGAGATTGGCATATACATAGTTGTACGTCGGTAACTGGCTGAAATGGCCGTAATTAAAGTATAGAACATCGTTATCAGTTACCGGATGACTAATACCCAGACGGGGACTTAAATGTCCTTTGGCTCTGCGCCCCAGAAGATTGAACGTTTCATCCAAAAAACGCTTCTTCCCTTCGGGGGTAATGGTCAGGATATCGGGATCATTTACAATATCTTCCACGTATTTACCAATAATCCAGTAATCGTAGCGCAGGCCGATATTGGCGATCATGCCTTCAAATGTAATTTTATCCTGAATATAAAAGGCACCATCTGACGGAGATACGGTGTAATAGTCGAAGGATTCTCCCAATCCTGAACCACCGCCGGCCCAGGGTTTATAAATATCGATGACCTGCATTTGGGTCTTACGATGATTGTACCCCCCTTTAACTGTATGCCGTGTATTGGGCTGCCAAGTCATATCTGCTTCAATCGAATAATTTTTGCTGAAGTAATCATACCAATACGGTGCGTCGCCATGATCCCAAAATTCATCCCCGTTGTACACACGAAGGTTCCCGTATGTATTCAAAGGGGTATAGGAGGTGGGATCTAAATCCAGGACTTCATTATATTCAGACCAGTGTTTATTTTTTACTGCATCATGCTTTCCGGTATAAAAATATCCAAGGTTCATATTATAAAAAAGCTTCGAATTCAGTGTATGAATCCAGATAACATTCACAACCTGTGATTCCCGGGTTGTTGTGGGATAATTGTCCATGATCTCTTTATAGGCATAATCATAATCCCGGTCCACATTGGCACTATGGTTATAAGAAACGGCAAATTTATGTTTCGGAGTAATCAGCCAGCTCAGTTTGGCCATGCTGCTGAAATTATTTTCTTCCCGGCTGACAAATATATCCGTCCACTCACGGTAGGGATACAAAGGACCTGCAGTTGGCAGATAGGTGTCTGTCAGATAAAGATAGCCACTCAGGAAATAGGAGAGATTACCCGGTATCATATCACTGTTTTTAAAAATTGGGCCACCCAGAGTAAATTCGATGTTATCCGTATTAAAGTTGTCTGATAAAATTTTATCAGTCTTATATCTGACAGATCCTTCCAGTTGTTTCGCACCTTCTTTTAATTTGACATCAATAATTCCGGACATGGCCTGTCCGTATTCCGCGTTAAATCCTCCGGTAATGAATTCCAGTTCCTCAATGGCATTTGGATTGACATACAGACTGTTTGTGGCTCCGGTCAGGGGATCTTTAATGGAAAGCCCATCCACAATAAATTGTCCTTCGTCCACACGGCCACCCCGGATATGGATTTCATTATCTCCCGTTTTCGATACACCGGTCTGCTGAGCTAAAATATCGCTGACACTCTCAACGATAGAATTTTCCAGATCGCTGGCACTCACATTGACAGAAGACCCGGTCGCATCGGCATCAATAATCGGACGCTCACCAATCACTGTCACCTCTTGTCCCAAAGCTAACACGGTTGGTTCCAGCTGTATATTCAAAACCCGTGTTTCCCGTGCAGATACTTCAATACCACTGTGAATCTGAACAGTATAGCCAATCATGGAGACTTCAAGGTCGTAACTTCCGGATGAGAGTTCCGTAATCACATAGGATCCGTCCACATCCGAAGCGGCACCATAGTAGGTCCCTTTTAAAATGATATTGGCACCCGGCAGGGGTTCTCCCGTATCTGCATCTGTCACGGTTCCGCGGATGGTAGCAGCAAACGTTAAAGATGTACTCAGGACAAGAAGAACCAGGATTTTAGGTATTATTTGTTTCATCATTCCAATTCAAATACGTGTTTAAAGAGCTTATCAACATTCTCATTTCCATTACAATAGTAAAGAGGGATGGTCATATAATAACAAATACCCTCATTGATCCGGGTTTCAGTCATAATCCCGGGAGCCCCGTTATAGGATTGACCATTCGGGCCGGCATCCTCAAAGCGGTAACGGATAACCGCATTTTTCCCGGGTTCTATAGCCCATAAACGGTCGGCAAGGGTAGAACCCAGGGATAAAGCCAGAGTTGAATCCAGTACCGGATCTCCCCAGAATGCATCGATATTCGTCCCCGGCAGAACCCGCCCCGTTTTGCTGAAAAAGTACATGGTATCAATGCTGGTAAAACTCCAGGTTGTATCTGCCAGTGTGCCGCCTTTCATGGCATTGTTCATAAAAAGAACACCCCCGTCGGCGACAAATCGGGTTAGAGCCAGGGCAGACTGGTTAATGGAGTTTTCTCCACGGAAAGTAAACCAAAAGACATTTTTAAAGTAACTTAAATTATATTCAATATCCTGTGTGCTGTAAGGAATGGAATTATGGGCATTATTTACATTATCCCCGATTTCCCAGATAGAATATTGATCTGAACCAATGATGTTATCAAATATTTCTTTATAAAAATTCTGATGTGTGTAATTTAATTGATCACTGGCATAATCGTTCACAATAAGATAATCCCCAACAGGTTCAATCACTTTCCATGTATTTGGAATCTTATCATCATCGGGATCAGGAAATGAAATCACATTTGATTTTGCTCCTGCAATATCCTCTGCCTGAAAAAAGATCCGGTGATTGCCCGGTTCCAAATCCTCCAGGAAAATGGAACGCTGGTTCCCATCAATCCTCTGCCATTTGCTTGTATCATCCAGAGCCCAATAGACAGCCGTGATGGTTTCCAAACCGTCCAGATCATACACATCCCAGAAAAAGGAGTGATGGGTAAACGATTGATGAACGACATTGGGTGTGGTTGCAACAGGGGGGAGAGAGTTTAATTTCCATTCCAGAACCGGCGGAGAATTGTAAACCGGAAAACTAACGACAGCCGGGGTACTGTCTTCCAGACTGTCATTATCGACAGCCCAGACTTTAAAACTATAGATATCAAACTTGCTTCTTAACGGAAGATAAAAGGTATCGGATTCCTCATGAGTAAATTCCGGTTCAGACATAAAACTCCACTGGTAATAGTATCCGATAACTTCGCCATCCGGATCATCACCCCACCAGAATACTTCTTTGACACTGACGGTTGTATCCAGTCCAAGGATCAGACTGTCATTTTCTTCCACCCAGATGGTATCCCCATCATTTATCCAGTAATCACCGGCCGTTAAAATCGTATCCGGATGATATATCATGGAAATATGCGTTTCAGGTGGCAAATTGGTATAGGTTGATTCCGGGATATCCGGTGTAAAGGGATTTTCACAATTCCACATGAGAAGCGTTAAAAAAAACAGAACTCCAACAAATACTTTATGTCTCATGGATACCTCTCATGATTGATCTGAATTTCATGAAATCGATATAACACCAGCATACTGGAAAGAGTGGAAGAAATTTTTTGGATTTCCCGGTCATGATGTAAATTTTCGTATACTCTTTCATTTTATGAATGAATAAAAGGGGAGAGTTGTCCCTCCCCCTTTTTTTCATACACAAGTTTCCTATTTAAGATATGTCAACTTTTTTACAGCGTTAAAATCACCGGCATGGATCCTGTACAGATAAATACCGCTGCCAAGATTGACCGGTTTCCACGTAAGGGTGTGTTGTCCCGGTCCATAAACACTATTAGTTAACGTTTGCACCAATTGTCCTCTCACATTGTAGATCTGAATCGAAACCAATGTTTGTTCAGGTAGTGAAAATGTGATGGAAGTTGAGGGATTGAAAGGATTGGGATAATTCTGGTGCAAAGCATAGGTAGCAGGGACAACCGGTTCAGTTGCAGATGTCAGTCCCAGATCAGTTCCGTCGCGGACTTCAATTTTAAATGTACCATAGCTAAAAAGATAGACACCTTTTACAATATCAAGATAATCGCCCACACCTACCGTGTCTGTTCCACCGATCACGGCGTATTCATTGCTGGCAATGGTAAAGATTTCAGAAGGCACACAATCGTCATCCAGTAGGATACTGTCTGAACCATTTGTAATCGTGATATC
>LGGY01000176.1 GCA_001509335.1 Fidelibacterota bacterium 46_43 | reverse complement strand
TGATTTTATCCGGACTACCGAAACACGCCATACACAGGTGGTTCAGAAAATTCTCCAGGATCTTTATGAGAAGGGGGATATTTACAAGGATAAATATGAGGGACTTTATAGTGTGGCGGAAGAACGGTTTATTACCCAGAAAGAGTATGAAGAGGGAAATTACCGTGAAGTCAGGGAAATCCACGAAGAAAACTATTTTTTCCGGATGAGTGCCTATCAGAAAGCCCTTATAGCCCATATCGAATCTCATCCCGCATTCATTCAACCCGAAAACCGGAAAAATGAGATTTTGGGATTTTTGCAACAGCCCCTGAATGACCTTTGTATTTCCCGGCCGAAAAATCGATTATCCTGGGGAATTGAAATTCCCTTTGATCCGGATTATGTGACCTATGTGTGGTTTGATGCGCTGATCAATTACATCAGTGCCATAGGTTTCAGCAGAGATAATGCCCTCTTTCAAAAATGGTGGCCGGCAGTTCATATCATCGGAAAAGATATTCTCACCACGCATTGTGTTTACTGGCCTACCATGCTGATGGCAGCCGGAGTCCCTTTGCCTGAAACTATTTTTGCCCACGGGTGGTGGATGAGCGAAGGACAGAAAATGAGCAAAAGCCTGGGGAATTTTATCGATCTGAATACCATCCGGGATCATGTATCACGGGTGGGGTCAGATGCTTTCCGATATTTCCTGGCGAAAGAAGGCCCTCTTTTCGGAGATTCGGATTTTTCCAAAGACCGCTTTTACCAAACGTATAATACGGATCTGGCCAACGATTTCGGCAACCTGGTCAACCGGATTTTAAAATTGATCCATAAATACTTTGATGCAAAAGTCCCGGCACCCGGAAAGATGTCCAATGCTGAAGAAATGCTGAAAAAAGAGGGGGAAGCCCTTCAAAAAAGAGTGATGGATTTGCTGGATCATTTTGAATTGAACCGCCTGGTTTTTGAAATTTTGTCCTACATCCGTTCCATCAACCGCTACCTGGAACAAAAAGCGCCGTGGAAACTTGCCAAAACCGATTTAGAACAGACAGGGACAGTATTGTATTCGGCTTTGGCGTCCCTCCGGATGGCGGCGGGACTCCTGGAGCCTGTTCTTCCGGAAAAAACGGCTCAACTTTTTGATATATTACATGAAAAAAATCAGGTGGGTCGCATGCCTGAATGGAGCGGATTGAAACCGGGTGTGGAGGTTCAGGAAACAGAGGGTCTCTTTCCCCGGATTGATCTGGCCTTTTTACAGGAAGAAACGACGGAAGAAAAACTAGCCACTCCTGAAAAAAATGAAAAAACACCGGAAGATCAAACTGGATGGATCTCTCTGGACGATTTTCAGAAAGTCCGACTTCAAACAGCCCGCATCCTTGAAGCAGAAGCTGTTCCCGGGACGGATAAGTTGATAAAACTTACCATACAAACAGGGTCTGAAACCCGTACCCTGGTGGCAGGCATCGCTTTGTATTATAAGCCAGAAGAACTCATTGGAAAAACCATTGTGATTGTGGCAAATCTCAAGCCGGTAATAATTCGGGGTATTCGCTCCGAAGGGATGTTGCTGGCAGCCCGGTGCAGGGATACTCTGCGATTGGTGACCCTTGACGGGGATTTGCCGGAATCAGGAGTTGTGATAAAATGAAATCATCACTTGAAAATAGTCTGAAGGTCCTGGCGGCAACCCTTGTCAGCAGCCTGGCAGGCCTGTTTGTCACCGGAACCCGGATTTTTGATGTATCTTCACAGGATTTCCATTTCATCCTGGCCGGTTTTCTCATCGGTTTTATGTGGATTCCCGTGAACCGTCTTGTAAAAGGCGGGGTTGTGCTGGGAATTTTTCTTGTTTACAAAGGACTCCTGGCCCCGCCGTTTACAGACTTTTTTATGCGGGATCTGATCTTTTTTCTTATTTTCTTTTTCTTATCCTGGTGTGCTCCGGCAGGATTGCAGCGGTGGAAATTGAGCCGGCCTGTCAGCCGTTTTGTTTTCGGAGGCATCGTCGTTGCCCTGGCGTATCTCATCTCTGCCGTTATGATTGTTCTTACCTATCCCGCTTACGGTTGGGACCTTGGCGAGCTGGTGAAGGTGAATGCCCTATATGGATTCACCATCGGCCTGGCTGTGGAACTGGGTTTTGAACTTGTCAATTTGTTGCTCACCGTGATGTATGTCCGCCATTCTGATTGATACACACGCCCATCTGAATTTTTCTCCCTTTACTGATCAACCGGAGCCCTACCTGGAACGGGCACGGCAACAAGGGATCGGTGCTGTCATTGTCCCCGGTGTGGATATTCCCTCCTCAGAAAAAGCCCTGGACCTTGCGGAGCGCTACGCCATGATTTATGCAGCAGTCGGCATCCATCCGGAAGACGCCGGTGCTTTTGCTTCAGACCACCTGAAAATCCTTGAAACTTTATGCCGCCATGAAAAATGTGTGGCCATCGGAGAAACCGGGATGGATTTTTACCGGGATAATACACCGGAAGCGATGCAGACCCGTGCTTTTCAAGGGCAGGCGGAACTGGCGAAATCCCTGAACCTTCCCCTGATTATTCACAACCGGCAGGCTGATACACCCCTTATGAATATTCTGAATAAGGTGGATTATTTTAACGGCCAGTGTCATTGCTATACCGGCAAAGTGGATTTTGCCCTGCAGTGCCTTGAAAAGGGGCTCCTTATTTCATTTACCGGATTGGTGACCTTTGCAAGAGAAATCAGGGATACCGTATCACAACTTCCCCTGGAAGCCCTGATGATTGAAACGGATTCACCGTTTATGGCCCCTATCCCGTACCGGGGAAAAACCAATGAACCCGCCTATGTACGGCGTGTAGCCGAAACCTTTGGGGAGATTTTCCGAGTGACGTTTAACGACGTGGCTGCCATCACAACCCAAAACGCCTTACGTCTTTTTCCAAAACTTACATTGAATGAAAGATAAAACACCCCATCCCAAAAAATCCCTGGGACAGAATTTTCTGCAGGATCCCAACATCATTCGGAAAATTGTAAAGGCTATTCAGCCCCGATCTGATGAAACCATCGTGGAAATCGGTCCGGGCCGTGGGGCGATTACATCTTACCTGGCCGGAAAATGCCGTGACCTGATCCTTATAGAGTTTGATCAAGATCTGGCAGATGCACTGAAAGAGGAATATGAAGCAGACAGGCATGTACGGATAATCCGGGATGATATTTTAAAAACCGATTGGAAGGATTTCCTTCCTGCAGACAAAGTCGTAGGGAATCTTCCCTATAATATCTCATCACAGATCCTTTTTACCTTATATAGCCATGCACCGGAGGTGGGAGAAGCTGTTTTTATGGTCCAAAAAGAATTTGCCCGGCGTCTGGTGGCAGAACCCTCCACAAAAGATTATGGCATTATGACAATTCTGACACGGCTCTATGGTAAGGCAGAAATCTTGTTTCATATTCCCCCCACCGTATTTTTTCCCCGCCCCAAAGTGGATTCCACTCTGGTGAAAATACGACTGGATCCTGACAAAAACCGGGATATCGACGATAAAGCATTCTTTCATCAACTGGTTCGGACCGCTTTCAATCAACGGCGCAAAACCCTGCGCAACAGCCTGAAAAAAATCACGGAAGACCAGCCCATGCTCTCTGTTGATCTTAGCCTGAGAGCCGAAGCCTTAACCTTTGAAGATTTTAAAAGGCTGTATCATATTCTGAAGTAGGTTTCACCTGCGTCAGTTTAAGAATCTTGGTTAACAGTTATATTTACATTAAATTTATAAGCTGAATCAAAACAAACAAGGAGAGTGATCCATTGAAGACAGATGTAAAAGAGTTATCGCCGTCCAAACGTGAACTGGTGATTGAGGTCCCCTGGGAAGAACTGGGGACTTTATACACGGCTTTTCTGAAAAAGTTCAGATCCCAGATCCAGTTGCCGGGGTTCCGGAAAGGAAAAGTCCCTATGGGCATCGTGGAACGACAGTATGGGAGTCATGCCGAACTGGAATTTGTCAAAGACCATTTCAATATGTTTTATTATAAAGGGTTGCAGGAGGCCAAACTCAATCCCATCGGTGAGCCTGATGTTGAACACATTCATTTTCACAAGGGTGAGCCTTTGCATCTTCACCTGAATCTTGAAATTCTGCCTGAGTTGAAACTCCCGTCATACAAAGAGGGTTTCAAGGTGGAAAAACCTGTTTATACCGTAAAAAAAGAGGATGTAGAAAAACAGATTGAAGAACTCCGGAAGAAAAATGCGGAGTTGACGGAAAAGGACGGTCCGGCAGACATGGGTGATTATCTGGAGGCGGAAGTCGTTGAGACAGACGCTGAAGGGAATCCCGTTGAGGGATCTGAACCGGAAACCACAACCCTTGTTCTGGGTGAAAATCCCATCACTGAAGACCGGGCAAAATCCCTGATAGGTATTCAAAAAGACGAAACCCGTCCATTGGTATTTAAAGCAGAGCACGAAAAGGATGAAAACCGGTATTTCAATGTGAAGGCGTTGAAAATCCAAAAGCTGAATTTACCGGAAATCGACAAAGAATTTGTCCAGACTGTAGATCCCGAGCTTGAGACGGTAACTCAGTTGAAAGACAAAATCAAGCATGAGCTGCAGGATTATCTTGATAAAGAGAGCGAAAAGCAGTTGGATAACAACATCCGGGAGTATTTCCTGGGTGAACTGAAAGATTTTGAAATTCCCGAGACTATCATTCAGGGGTATCTGGATGATTTATACCAAGATCAGAAAGATCAGGCCGAAGTGTCTGAGGAACAATTCCGTGAACAGTATCATACCATGGCTCATAATACCCTGAAGTGGATGATGGTCCGTGAAGAAATCATCAAGCAGGAAAATCTTCAGGTCTCAGAGGAAGACATTCAGAAAAAGGTGGATGAGTTGATTCAGAAAGTGGATGAAAAACTCAGGGATGTTTATAAATCCTATTATGAGTCCGATAACTTTAAAAAGACACTTTCTCAGGAGATGATGTCGGACAAGGTCATGGATCATCTAAAATCCTTTGCGAAGGTCAAAGAGATTAAAATTGCCCGGAAAGGGTAGGGGGCTGTGATGAATTACGTACCCATGGTCATCGAGCAATCCGGACGGGGTGAACGGGCTTATGATATTTACTCCCGTTTGCTGAAGGAACGGATTGTATTTATTGGAACACCCATTGATGATCAGGTAAGCACTTTGGTAATTTCCCAGCTTTTATATCTGGAAGCCGAAGATCCCGAAAAGGAAATTTCCCTTTATATTAATAGTCCGGGAGGTTCAGTCTCTGCAGGCCTGGCCATTTATGACACTATGAATTATATCCAGTGTGATGTAGCGACAATCTGTGTAGGACAGGCAGCGTCCATGGGGGCCTTTTTGCTGGCAGCCGGGACGAAAGGCAGACGGTCGGCATTGCCCCATGCACGGCTAATGATTCATCAGCCTATGGGGGGTGTTGAAGGTCAGGCCAGCGATATCGAGATCCATGCCCGGGAAATTTTGAAAACAAAAAAACTTCTAAATGAAATATTACGGGACCTGACGGGTCAGACCCTGAAGAAAATCGAAAAGGATACAGACAGGAATTTCTTCATGAACCCGGAAGAGGGTGTAAAATATGGGTTGATTGATACGGTCCTGAAGAAAAGGAACACATGACAAACGGAGTTAAACGCCGCGAACGGATTTGCAGTTTTTGCGGTCGCGAAGAAAAAGATGTTTTAGCTTTGGTGGAAGGTCTGTATGGATCCATTTGTGATGAATGTGCCTTTACAGCCCTCGATATTATTCAGCAGCAGCTGGAAGAAAGCTATGAACCTGAACTGGGGTCCCTGCCCACACCTCGGGAAATTCACGAAGAGCTCAATAAGACGGTAATTGGCCAGGATCATGCCAAGAAAGTCGTTTCGGTGGCGGTATATAATCATTACAAGCGGATTCAGAATCCACGGGCTGAAGATGACGATGTGGATCTGGAAAAGAGCAACATCCTGCTGGTCGGTCCCACAGGTACAGGAAAAACCCTCATCGCCCAATCCCTGGCCAGAATGTTGAAGGTCCCTTTTGCCATTGCCGACGCCACCACGCTCACGGAAGCAGGGTATGTTGGGGATGATGTGGAAAACATACTGGTCCGCCTGCTTCAGGCTGCCGATTACAATGTGGCTGCGGCGGAAAAGGGGATTGTCTATATCGATGAAATCGATAAAATCGCACGGAAGTCCGGGAATCCATCCATCACACGGGATGTCAGCGGAGAGGGGGTTCAACAGGCTCTGTTGAAAATTTTGGAAGGAACAATATCTGCTGTTCCTCCAAAAGGAGGGCGGAAGCATCCGGAAGCCCAGATGGTTCATATTGACACCCGTTCTATCTTATTTATTTGTGGTGGCGCCTTTGAAGGGCTCGATGACATTATTGCCCGGCGAATCGGGAAAAAAGAGATTGGTTTTGGAGAAAAAGCCCGGACAGGGAAACGGATGACCCGGGATGAAATCCTGGAAAAACTGGAGCCACATGATCTGAACAGTTTTGGTTTTATACCGGAGCTTATCGGCCGCCTGCCGGTTCATGCCACCCTTCAGGAACTGACAAAAGAAACATTACGGCGGATTTTAACCGAACCCCGGAATGCCCTGGTCAGGCAGTATGAAAAACTCCTGGAACTGGAAGGTATCCGCCTTGAGTTCCGGGAAGATGCCCTTGATGAAATCGTGGAATTGGCATTAAAACGGAAAACCGGTGCCCGGGCTCTGCGCTCAATCATGGAAGACATCATGCTGGATTTGATGTATGAAATCCCTGGCGATAAAAAAATCGGAACCGTCGTGGTAGACCGGGATGTAGTGCTGAAAAAAGAATCCTATAAAACGGTGCGGAAATCAAAAAAAGCCTCGTAATTTAGGATAGCCGAAATATATTTGGCTGAAAACCTGATAAATTTACCGATTAAAACATAAATATGCATGTTTTGGCCCTTAGAAAGAGGTCATATTCATGATGATATTCAAATACTGCATAAATATGCAAATTCTTCTATAAATCTGCATTTCAAGGATTTAGAGACATCGTGACATATAAAAAAGTGG
>LGGY01000001.1 GCA_001509335.1 Fidelibacterota bacterium 46_43 | reverse complement strand
TTTTTTTGAGCCGCTTTTTATGGAGCTGTCGGATAAGAGCCCGCAAACCCCGGAATCCTTTGAACAAACGGATATGGTAATTGTTACCCACAAAGACTTTTTACCGGCAGCGGAGCGACTGAAAGAATACCGGGAAACCCATCCTTCGCACCCACTCTCTGTCGATATTTATACAATGGAAGACATTTACGCCTGGTACAGCGGCGGGAACCAGGATCCCCATGCGATCCGGAACCTGCTCTATGACATGACTCAAAGAGCCCCCCAGCCGTCTCCCTTTTATTTGGTCCTTTTGGGAGATGGGGATTACGATTACCGGAATATTTCGGGGAAATCCAAAATATTCGTGCCCCAATATGAAATATCCGCCGGTTCAATCATTCATACCCGGAATACGGATGACCCCTTTGTCTATCTGAGCAGTGTATCCGATGAAAGTCCTGACATGGCCGTCGGCAGAATCCCTGTGAATTCCCTGGAGGAAGCCCATAACTACATCCAAAAACTGATCGATTATGAAACCCGGAAAACACCAGGTGAGTGGCAGATAAAGGCTACCCTGATTGCCGATGATCCGACCAATCCCTGGCCGAATGAACCGGAATTTATCAAGGATACTGAGTATAAGATCCTGCCTGTTCTGCCCAAAGCCATGAAATTTCACAAAATTTATCTGACCGAATTTCCTGAGCTGTACGATCCCACCATTGGTTCTATGGGACGGGTGGGAGCCCGGGAAGCCATCCTGGAGGCTTTTCAGCAGGGGACACTCCTCATGAATTATATTGGGCACGGCTCGCCTTTTGTTTGGGCTCAGGAGTATGTCTTTACGAAAGACCGGGATCTGAACCAGGTGCAGACAAACGGTATGTACCCCTTTATTGTGGCAGCCACCTGCGATTGGGGACGCTCGGATTACATCGGTATTCAGAGCATGGCCGAAGAGATGGTGAATCTGAGGGATAACGGAGCAATTGGTGTTGTCGCCAGTACCCGGGGTGTGCTTAACCTGGATAATGTGGATTTTACCCGGAAAATGTACAATGCCCTCTTCCCGGAAGCCCAAAACAGTACCCGCTGTATAACGGTGGGCAATGCATATCTTCAGGGTAAAATTCAGGCCTGGAGCAATTTAAATGTGTCCAAATTCCAGTATTTCGGTGATCCCGCCCTGATGCTGGCTATCCCACAGATGGGCGGGGAAATCCATGTGGAAAACCAGGATACCCTGAAAGCCCTGAGTCTGGTTAGTGTGAAAGGATCCGTTTTTGATCAGGAGCAGAAAATAATTACCGAGGAGGGACTGACGGGCTGGATAGAACTTGTAGATTCGGATAAACAGATTGCCCGGGATTACCGGTATTTGTCCGGGGGAACCTACCGGACCGGAACCCTGTATTACACGCTTCCCGGATCACGGCTCTTCACAGGAGCCATCAGTATCGAAGACGGAAAGTTCAATACCCGTTTCATGATTCCAAAGGATATCCGGTATGAGGGAAATAACGGAAAAATCCGCCTCCGTTATGCATCCCCGGATCATCGTCTTGAAGGTGCCGCATTTGTCGACAGCCTGATCCTGGCCGGCAGTTCAGATACAGTGTCTTCCGACTTTACCGGTCCTGAAATTGTCCTCCTCACCAATGGGGAAAGTTTTGCTTCATCCTCAATCCTGGTCAGCGATACGGCCGATTTGATTATCCGGATTAAAGACCCTTCCGGTATCAATATAACCGGTGCTACGGGACATGCGATTATCATGCGCCGGGATGGAGTGGAAACCAATCTGACACAACAGTTCATCTATGACAAGGATTCCTGGCAGGAGGGGAGTATTACTTTGCCGGTAAGGGAGTGGTTCAGCGAAGGTGAACAGACCCTCGAGATATCTGCCTTCGACAATTTTAACAATTTTTCCAGTGAAACGTTTTATCTGCAGGTTGTCTCAAGTGGTAAAAGTATCCTCACCGATGTCATGAACTTCCCCAATCCCTTCAGGGAATCCACCCAGTTTACCTTTCACAATATACAGGCCGGAGAAGTCAGCATTAAAATTTTCACCTTGTCCGGGTCGCTGATACAATCCCTGGAAGGGGGATTTATAGAGAAGGGATTTAACCGGATTCCCTGGGACGGCAGGGACCGTTTTGGAGAGTGGCCGGCAGCCGGCATATATATGTACACCCTGTCTTTAAAACATGATGCCGGTGAGTCTTCCTCCCGGGGAAAATTGGTGATTCTGCCATGAATGTTGAGAAACCGCCTGTCATCGTTCTTGCCTCTGCGTCCCCACGAAGAAAAGATATTTTAAACAAGATGGGATTTGATGTCCGGGTTTTTCCCTCCGGTTTTCAGGAGGAATCCCTAAAGGAAACAGATCCGGTCCGGTTTGCCATGGCAGCAGCCCATGCCAAAGGGAAAGATGTATCAGACCGTTTTCCCGGGGATGTGACCGTTTCAGCCGATACGGTTGTCACGTACAATAGACTTCTGCTGGGGAAGCCTGTCAACCGGGACGATGCCATCCACATGTTGGAAACCCTCAACGGAAAGACCCACACCGTCATCACGGCACTATCCATTTTCAATCCCCAAAAAGACAGGGAATATACCGGGTATGAAGCAACGGGTGTGACTTTTCGCCTTCTCACAGAAGAAGAAATCATCCGCTATGTTGACATAAATACACCCTTGGATAAGGCAGGAGCCTATGGTATCCAGGATATTTCCGTGCCCCTGGTTTCCCGTATTGATGGATGCTATTTCAATGTCGTTGGTTTTCCCGTTTCTCATTTTTATATTCACTGGCGTGAAATTACGATGGCTGAATGATATGTTACTAGCGGACAGTGAAAAAGGCAGAACCATACCTTGCTTTCATGGATCACTTCGTTGCTAAAACAGATCTGTCGGATAAGGAGGAATTGTGACAAATAACGGAAAGCTGGATGAACTGATCAGTCAGGATAAGCTGGATCAGATGTCCTCATCAGACAAAAACTCGATAAATTCCGTGGCAGTCATCGGCCAGGGTGTGATTGGCCGGGGACTCACCTGGACCATCGCATCCAAAGGTATCAGTGTGCTTGCCGTGGAAAAAAATGAAGAGGAAGCCCATAAAGCCCGGGAGTTGATGTATACCGAAATGCGGGATGAAATCAACCGCTGGCGTATGACGGAAGGTGAAAAGAAAGCTATTATCTCCCGCACACAGTTCACCGGTGATTTTGATGCCGTGTCAGCCGTGGATCTCGTCATCGAGGCTGTCCCGGAAAACCTGAAGCTGAAACAGGAAATTTTTCAGAAACTGGATGAAAAAGTATCTCCCAAGGTCATCTTTGTCACCAGTACGTCCACATTATCGATTACCGAACTTGCCAATGCCACGAAACGGCAGGATAAGGTAGTGGGACTTCATTTTGTCAATCCCGTCCCCAAAATTCCCCTAACAGAAGTCGTCCGCGGACTCCATACATCTGATACCACGTATAAAAAAATTCACGATTTTGTGGAACAGCTGGGCAAAACAGCTGTGGAAGTGTATGAATATCCGGGTTTTGTCACAACCCGGGTCATCATGCCCATGATCAATGAAGCCATGCATGTCGTGATGGAAGGGGTTGCCACCATCACAGGTGTGGATACGGCGATGAAACTGGGGTATAAACTGCGTAAGGGACCCCTGGAGCTGGCTGACAGTATGGGACTCGATTCCGTTCTTTTCTGTATGGATGTCCTCTTTCATGAATTGGGAGACTTAAAATACAGGCCTTGTCCCGTCTTGAAAAAACTGGTGCGGGCTGGTCATTACGGACTTAAAACCGGCAAAGGATTTTATGTCTATGACGAATCTGGTAAACTTGTAAAAGAAAATAAACTCTGAAAGGCAGAGTTCGTATGAAAGTACTTGTAATTAATTCCGGCAGTTCATCCATTAAATACCAGCTGATCGATACAAAAGCCGGCACATCTCTTGCAAAAGGGTTGGTGGATCGGATCGGACTGAGCAACAGTTCTTTAAAACAAAGCCGTGAAGATGGTCATAAAATCAATCTTTTCGGGGAAATTTTCGAACATTCCCAGGCACTGGAATATATTCTGGCCGCCCTGACCAGCGAAAAACACGGGGTGATCAAAAACCTGGATGAAATTGACGCTGTAGGGCACCGGCTTGTTCACGGCGGTGAGCATTTTAAAGCCAGTGTGCTGATTACCGACGAAGTGATGGATGTCCTGAATGAATGCATCGATCTGGCTCCACTCCATAATCCTCCCAATATCAAGGGTGTCCAGGCTGCCAGGGCTTATCTGGGTAAAACACCCATGGTGGGTGTGTTCGATACAGCCTTTCATTCTACCATGCCAGATTATGCCTACATTTACGGAATTCCGTATGAGCTCTATAAACGCTATGGGATCCGTCGTTACGGTTTTCATGGGACTTCCCACCGTTATGTATCCCAGGAATTTGCCCGGATGTACGGCAAAGAGATTTCTTCTCTCAAACTTATTTCCTGTCACCTGGGAAACGGTGCTTCGGTGGCAGCGGTTCAATACGGGAAATCCGTGGATACATCCATGGGGTTCACTCCCCTTGAGGGACTTGTGATGGGAACCCGTTCCGGCGATGTGGATCCGGGGGTTATTCTGCAGATTGCTGCAAAAGAGGATCTGGATGTCAGTGATCTTAACAATCTGCTGAATAAGCATGGGGGCATGCTGGGAATCTCCGGTTTGTCAAGTGATATGCGCGATATTGAAGAAGCCATGGAAAAAGGCGATGAACGGGCGATCCTTGCTATGAATATCTACAATTACCGGCTTAAAAAGTATATCGCCGCCTATGCCGGAGCCATGGGAGGGGTCGATGGTATCATCTTTACCGGAGGAATCGGTGAAAACGGATCCATCACCCGGAAGGGCGCACTGGAAGGACTTGAATTTATGGGAATCCGTGTGGATGACTCTCTGAATGAATCCATGACCCGGGGGAAACAGGGCGAAATCAGTCCGCCCGATGCCCCGGTGAAAGTGACCGTGATACCCACCAATGAAGAACTGGTCATCGCCCTGGATACAGAGGCCATCGTTTCGAAACGCTTTACAGAATGATCACTTTTCCTTAAATTTCTACGCTGAGTCGGAGATGTTACAGAAATTGTTTGCGTGATGCTCAGCTTGCCTGAGCATCCTTACTTAGGAGTATAAAATAGAGTATGGAATCCCGGGAAGAGCTTTCAGAGCGCTTGGATACTCTGAAGGAAAAAATCGGGGAAGTTGCCGGATATATCGATCTGGAACGGAAAACGGAGCGGATCAAAGAGCTCAGGGATAAGACGATGAATCCGGATTTCTGGCAGGATAACCTGAAAGCCCAGAAAATCACCAAGGAAATTTCCGACCTTGAATATGAAATCAAACGCTGGAATACTATCCTTGAACTCCAGGAAGATGCGGACCTGCATTTTATGATGTCAGACGAAGATCCGGATCTGTCAAAGGAAATTCCTGAGATTCTGGATAAACTGGAAGATGAAATCACCTCGCTGGAAACAGAAAAACTTTTATCCGGTGAATATGATAAAAAAAATGCCATTTTTGTGATACATCCCGGGGCAGGAGGGACCGAGTCCCAGGACTGGGCGGATATGCTGTTTCGTATGTACACACGCTGGTTTGAAAAACGGGGATTTGAATATACGGTTCTCAATTATCAGCCCGGAGACGAAGCCGGCATCAAAGAGGCGGTGATTGAAGTCAAGGGGCCTTATGCCTATGGATATCTTTCTGCCGAAACCGGCGTCCACCGGCTGGTCCGGATTTCTCCTTTCGATTCCAATGCCCGGAGACATACCAGTTTTGCCTCGGTGTTTGTCTACCCGGAAGCGGATGACGACATCGATATTGATATCAATCCCAAAGATCTACGGATTGATACCTACCGGGCCAGTGGCGCAGGCGGACAGCATGTGAACAAAACCGATTCGGCTATCCGGATTACCCATATCCCTACAGGCATTGTTTCCACCTGCCAGAATGAACGGTCACAGCATAAAAACAAAGAAATGGCCATGAAAATCCTCAAATCCCGTCTGTATCAACTGAAAAAGGAAGAAGAGGAAAGCAGGAAAGCCGATCTGGAAAAGGATAAAATGGAGATTGGCTGGGGCAGCCAGATCCGGTCCTATGTTTTTCATCCCTATACTCTGGTGAAAGATAACCGGACCAAATACGAAACGGGGAATATTCAGGCCGTGATGGACGGGGATCTGGACGGGTTTGTCAAAGCCTGGCTCACCTATTCCCACAGCCAACAGAACGATTAGACAGGAGCAGCATCCATGAGCGATGAGCATCAGGAAAAACATTCCACTCTCCAGGATATTATACATGTGAGAAAAGAAAAAATTTCCCAGCTGAGGGAGATGGGTGTGAACCCCTATCCCTATGCCTTCGACGTGAGCCATAAATCAGCCGATATTGTAAATCAGTATGAATCCCTTGAAAATCAACAGGTCTCGGTGGCCGGCCGGATCATGTCTGTCCGGGTCATGGGGAAGGCCAGCTTTGCCCATATCATGGATGGCAAAGGGAAAATTCAGCTCTACCTTTCCCAGCGGGATATCGGAGACGAATCCTATACCGTTTTTAAAATGCTGGATATCGGAGATTTTATCGGTGTCAGAGGTGTGGTGATGAAAACCCGGACCGGAGAAGTCACGGTGAAAAGTGAGAGCCTGACACTCTTGAGTAAAAACATCCGTCCCCTGCCTATCGTTAAAGAAAAAGACGGGGTTCTGCACGATGCTTTCAGTGACAAGGAACTCAGGTACCGCAAACGATATCTGGATCTTATTGTCAATCCGGCTGTGAGAGAGGTGTTTGTTCAAAGGGCGAACATCATGCGGTGGACCCGGGAGTTTTTTGACGCACGGGGCTATTTGGAAGTAGAAACACCGGTACTGCAACCTATCTATGGAGGCGCAAGTGCCCGTCCCTTCGTCACTCACCACAATGCCCTGGATACGGATTTTTACCTGAGAATCGCCGATGAACTCTATCTGAAACGCCTGATTATCGGTGGCTTTGAAAAAGTTTACGAAATTGCAAAGAATTTCCGGAATGAAGGGATGGACAGGACCCATAACCCGGAGTTTACCGCGATAGAATTTTACGAAGCGTATGTGGATTATGAATATATGATGGATCTGGTGGAGGATTATATCCGGGCTGTTGCAGAGAAATCCGGAAGAATGACGATGAAATACAGTGAGGAAACCCTGGATTTCAGCCGTCCCTTTGCCCGGAAAGCCATGTTTGATCTTTTTGAAGAATCTTTAGGTCAGGATATCCGGGACTACGACACTTCTGAACTGAAAAAGCTTTGCAAGGAACGAGGTGTGGACGTTGATCCGGCCTGGAATTACGGGCAGTTGATCGATGAGCTGTTCAGTGAACTTGTGGAACCCCGCCTGATAAGTCCTACGTTCGTGATTGATTATCCCAAAGCTGTTTCGCCTCTGGCCAAAACCAGGCGAGACGGGAATACCCGACTGGTGGAGCGCTTTGAACTCTATATCGGCGGATTCGAATATGCCAACGCCTTTTCGGAGCTCAATGATCCGGTGGATCAACGGGAACGGCTGGAAAGCCAGGCAAAACTCCGGGAACTGGGTGATCTGGAAGCCCAGGTGGTCGATGAGGATTTCCTCCAGGCCGTTGAAACAGGAATGCCACCAACCGGTGGAGTGGGTATCGGTCTGGACAGACTTGTGATGCTTATGACCGGCCAGACCTCCATCAAGGATGTCATTCTCTTCCCGGCGATGAGGCCTGAGAATCCTTAAAAAACCAAAACGGATAAGCCATTTGAAGTTTGAATTTTTTCTGGCGTATCGAAGCCTGATCCGGTCACGGGGCAATCGCTTTATCCCCTTTATCCGCACTTTGGCAGTTACGGGGATGGTAATCGGTACAGCTGCCCTGATGATTACAGCCGGAATCCTCAATGGCTTTGAAGAAAATATGATTGAAAAAATTACGGGCTTCGATGCCCACCTCCGGATATCCAACCTCCACAATACCTATTTCCAGAAAGATACATCCCTTATCAAAGATCTCTTAAGTCTTTCCCATATACACACAGTTGCTCCCTATCTGGATGAAGAAGTTATTATCCGGTTTAAGGGCCGCTCCGAAGGTATTTTACTTGAATGCATGAAAGAAGAGGATTTTCGTCGGATTCTCATGCCCTCAAAAAAACCATGGGCCGGCCAGGTTGATTTCTCCGGATACGGCATCTATCTGGGAAAAGGAGTTGCGGATATCCTGGGCGTTTCCCCCGGTGATATGGTAGACCTTTTGCTGATTAAAGGCTTACCCTCTCCCACCAATCCGCCACGCATTCAAACGGTAAAAGTCACCGGGATTTTTTCCACAGGGATCTCGGAATATGACAAGTCACTGGCTTATGGTGGATTGGATTTGGGACAGTCTTTTCTAACGGCACCAGGCCGGATTTCTGGCTATCAGGTTCTGCTGGATGATACGGAGTTTACTGAAGAAGTTAGTACCGCTCTTGTGGAAAAGCTGCCATACCCATATTACAGCGTAAGCTGGAAAGACCGGCACTATACACTTTTCAGATGGCTTGAAACGCAAAAGCTTCCTATCATCCTGATCTTTGGGCTGATTGCCCTGGTGGCGGCTGTGAATATTATTTCCACGCTCGTTATGATTGTCCTGGTGAAGGAAAAGGAAATTGCCGTATTGAAATCTATGGGAATGGCATCCCGTCGTATTAAAAAACTATTTCTCATGGATGGCCTGATTATTTCACTGACAGGGTCGGTGCTGGGAGTCCTTTTGTCCCTGTTTATTGAATGGGGACAGATGACGTTTGGATGGTTCACGATTTCATCTGATGTCTATTTTATCGATCGTATACCGGTTTCCATCAGCCCTCTCATTGCTCTGATTGTTATGGGTACGGCTATTTTTCTGGCTCTTATTTCATCTTTTTATCCGGCGGCTAAGGCATCAGCCGTAAAACCGGTGGAAATATTACGCTATGAGTAGACAATCACTGAAAACTGATTTTCTTATTGCCTTCCGTTATTTCAGAACCCGCCGGAAAGTCGGGATGGCTTCTGCCACCTCTCTGATCACTCTGGTAGGTGTAGCTGTCGGAACCATTGCAATTCTTGTGTCCCTGAGCGTTTTGAATGGTTTTAAGGACGTGATAACCCAAAGGACCCGGGATATGGAACCGGACCTGAAAATCCACGTCCGGAGTCTGACTGCAGATGAGCAGAAAGATTTACTGGAGGATCTGGTTAATCAGTTCCCGGAGAATACCTATATGCCGGTCATGGAGCGGAAGGTCATCGCCTCCGGAGCGAAACAGCGCCTGATTCAATTGAAAGGGGTGCAACCCCATACTTTCGATTCCATGATGGGAATAAGTCCTTACCTGGCCTATCAGGATTTTCTGACAAATGATATTACGCAAACTGATTTCCCAGAAATAATCCTGGGAAGCAGCCTGGCCTATGGTCTGGGTGTGACGGTTGGAGATACGGTGACACTTATCAGTCCTGTGGATATTGAAAGTTTTTCCGCACCGGTTCTGAAAGCGATTGTGAAAAACACCTTTGATGTGGATGTCTTTAATTATGACGATATGCTGGGATTTATCCATCTGCTGGATATGCAATATTTTCTGGATGATCCGGGATGGCATGAAATGTATATCCGCTCTGCAGATCCGGATGCCAGGGCGAAGATTTCTTCTTTGTTGCCGGATGGTGTTCCCTGCATCCCCTGGCAGGAAGAACACCGGGAGCTTTTTGCCGCCATGGAGATGGAAAAAAAAGGGACATTTCTTGTCCTGAATCTCATAATCCTTCTGGCAGGATTTAATCTGGTCAGTTCTCTGGTCATGCTTCTGCTGGAGAAAAAGTGGGAAATCGGCATTTTAAAAAGTATGGGACTGCGGGACCGGGATGCTTTCCGGATTTATTTTATATTGTCATGGATAACCGGAGGCATAGGTATGTTGATAGGCCTTTTGGGATCTCTGCCTCTTTTGCTCTGGCAGCAGTTCCGTCCCTTTGTTAAACTTCCCCAGGATGTATATTTTATCACATATCTGCCCGTTCGGGTGATGCTGTCGGATGTAATTTTAACTGTTTTGGTGTTGATTGTCATTATTTCCCTTGCGGGACTTTTGCCGGCCCGGCAATCCGTCAAATTAAAACCTCTGGATTCAATTAAGGTAAAGATGTAGCTATGGCAGAAAAACAGATATTGAATGCTTACGGCATACGGAAAACATACCGCTCCGGACAGGAGACACTTCTGATTCTGGATGATGTCTCCTTAACACTGTATCCGGGAGATTTTGTCTCTCTGATGGGTGCATCTGGTTCGGGGAAATCCACTTTCCTGAATATACTCGGCACCATGGATGCGCCGGATTCAGGACATGTTTTCATTCACGGGACCGATACGGTGGATCTGAAGGAATCGGATCTGGCGGAATTCCGGCGGAAGCACATTGGGTTTGTGTTCCAGTTTCACTATCTGCTCCCTGAATTTTCCATTTGTGAAAATGTGGCCATGCCTCTGATGATTGCCGGGGAATCCCGGGCCCGGGCTCTGAAATCGGCCCTTGAACTCATGGATTATCTGGGAATCGCCGAAAGGCGGAATCATTTTCCGGCGGAAATATCCGGTGGTGAAAAACAACGGGCTGCCATTTGCCGGGCTCTGATTGCACAGCCCGATATTATTTTTGCCGATGAACCCACTGGCAATCTGGACCGGGAAACAGGGGATCAGGTTTTGAATCTTTTTCAAAAGATCAACCGGGATTTAAAGCAGTGTTTCTTTTTGGTAACACACGATGAATCCATTGGTACCATTGCTTCACGGCAATACCTGTTGAAAGACGCAACCCTGATTGAAAAAAAAGGAGAATTGGATTCATGATCATGAGCTCATTTATGCCAGTCCGACTGTTTTGGGGCCGTAACTGTCTGACAGAAAGCACATATCCCTTGAATCAACTTGGCCGAAAAGCCCTGATCGTTACCGGCCGGCACTCTGCTGACAAGAGTGGAGCCCTCAATGATGTACAGACAGTTTTGAAAAATTCCGGTGTTTCTTATGTCCACTTTAATCAGGTGACAGAGAATCCTCTGGTAAAAACAGTTCAGGAAGCGGCAGATTTGTGCATGGAGGAGTACTGTGATTTTATTATTGGTATCGGCGGCGGGAGCCCTATTGATGCTGCCAAAGCCGTGGCTGTGGCCGTTTTTAACAAAATGAAAGCCGGTGATGTGTATGATGTCCGGCGCATTCAGGGTGCTTTGCCTCTCGTGGCTGTGCCCCTGACATCCGGAACCGGTACCGAGGCCACTCCTTTTAGTGTGCTGACGGATGAGCGAAATGGCAAAAAGGCCGGGTTTGGTCACGATTCCATGTTTCCACGTGTTTCCTATTGCGATCCGGCTTATACCCGGACGGTGCCGCCCATTGTTACACGGGATACAGGTTTGGATGCCTTAAGCCACCTGCTTGAAGGTGTTTTCTCCGCTAAAAGAAATGTGACATTATATCCCCTGATACGTCAGGGTGTTTTGGATATCATGCAATGGCTTGAATATGCCATGGAGGATGGAAACGATTTGGAAGCCAGATCCCGGTTGATGATGGCCTCTCTTTGGGGGGGGATGGTCATCGCCCAAACCGGCACAACTCTCCAGCATGCCATCGGTTATCCCCTGACAGTCCGTTATGGGGTAAGTCATGGCCGGGCAAACGGGCTGGTTCTTTCCGCCATATACCGGCTTTATTATCCGGCAGTGAAAAACGCTTTGCACCAGGTTTTTGGTGCCGACGCCTCTTCACTCGGAGACAGGCTTGACAACTGGCTGGCGTCTTTTGCACTGACGGAATCCCTCACCATACCCCGGGAAAATATTCCGGACATGGCAAGGGAAGTGATGGGCGCCCGGAATATGGCTAATAATCCTCTTTCTGTCAATCCGTCGGATATCGAAGGCCTCTACCACACTCTTTGCTAAAACTTATGACAAAGTGACATATATTATAGTCATTATGACAATTTGATATAATGGCATGGGAATTGTTGCTATATATCATGAATGGAAGAATGTAAAAACAAAAAAACAGGAGATAGATATGGGTAAAATTATTGGAATTGATCTTGGTACCACAAATTCATGTGTCGCAATCATGGAAGGTGGCGAGCCAAAGGTTTTGGTAAATTCCGAGGGCGGACGGACCACCCCTTCAGTGGTTGCGTTTAAGAAAAATGGTGAAAGACTGGTGGGTGCTTCAGCCAAGCGGCAGGCGATTACAAACCCGGCACATACCATTTTTTCCATAAAACGTTTTATGGGCCGCCGGTATCAGGAAGTTGAAACGGAAATCCATGAAGTCCCTTTTAAAGTAGAAAAAGGTCCCAACGATGATGTTCGTGTCCGGGTGGAAGATAAAGTTTTTTCACCACCGGAAATCAGTGCCATGATTCTTCAGAAAATGAAACAGATCGCCGAAGAGTATCTGGGTGAAAAGGTATCAGAAGCGGTTATTACTGTCCCTGCCTATTTTAATGATTCCCAGCGGCAGGCCACGAAAGATGCCGGAAAAATTGCCGGTCTGGAAGTGAAACGGATTATCAATGAACCGACAGCTGCGGCGCTGGCTTATGGACTGGACCGGAAAAAGGAAGAGAAAGTGGCGGTTTTTGACCTGGGTGGTGGAACTTTCGACATTTCTATCCTGGAAATCGGAGATGGTGTATTTGAAGTTAAATCCACAAACGGAGATACTCACCTGGGTGGTGATGACTTTGATCAGAAGCTTATCGATTATCTGGTGTCAGAATTCAAGAAACAGGAAGGGATCGATATATCAAAAGATCCCATGGCAATGCAGAGACTGAAGGAAGCGGCGGAGAAAGCTAAAATCGAGCTCTCTTCATCGATGCAAACGGAAATCAATCTGCCTTACCTTACCGCCGATAATACAGGTCCTAAACACCTGAATATTTCATTGAGCCGGGCGAAGTTCGACCAGCTGACGTCCGAACTGGTTCAGAGGACAAAAGAACCCTGTATGAATGCCCTGAAAGATGCCGGTTTATCCAGCAGTGATATTGATGAAGTTATTCTTGTCGGTGGATCTACCAGAATCCCGGCCGTACAGGAAATGGTGAAATCGATTTTTAAAAAAGAACCCAACAAAACCGTAAACCCCGATGAAGTGGTGGCTGTCGGAGCAGCCATTCAGGGCGGTGTTCTTCAGGGTGATGTGAAAGATGTCCTTCTTCTGGATGTCACACCCCTCTCTTTGGGGATTGAAACTCTGGGAGGTGTCTTTACCAAACTGATTGAACGGAATACTACCATCCCTACAAAAAAATCGGAAATTTTCAGTACAGCCGCCGATAATCAGTCCTCTGTGGAAATTCATGTCCTTCAGGGTGAACGGTCACAGGCAGCCTATAATAAAACGCTGGGTCGGTTTATTCTGGACGGAATCCCACCGGCTCCCAGAGGTATTCCCCAAATCGAAGTGACATTTGATATCGATGCCAATGGTATTCTAAATGTCTCAGCCAAAGACAAAGCCACCGGTAAAGAACAGAATATCCGGATTGAAGCCTCAAGCGGACTCACGGAACAGGAAATCGAGAAAATGAAACGGGAAGCAGACGCACATGCTGCTGAAGATGAAAAATGGAAGAAAGTGGTTGAACTTCGGAACCAGGCAGATACACTCATTTATCAGACCCGGAAGCAGTTTGACGAACTGGGTGACAAACTGACCGCTGATGAGAAGAAACCGGTTGAGGAAGCATTGAGTGAACTTGAAAAAGTCAAAGACAGCAGTGATCCGGATCTTCTGAAGAGCAAAATTGATGATGTGACACAAAAAATGATGAAAATATCCGAGAAACTCTATCAGCAGGCCCGTCAGCAGGAAGGAGCTCCCGGTGCTGAAGGTGCAGCAGGTGCCGGACCGGCCGGAGGAGAAAAAAGCGCCGGCGGTGATAGCGCTGAAGAGCCTGTTGAAGATGCAGATTTTGAAGTCGTTGACGATCAGAAATAAGTCACCTGAAATTATCAAATATCCTGTGCAAAGGGCGGTTCAACCGCCCTTTTTGTTTACTATGATTCTCTTTTTCTTTAGCTTACATGGATAAAGAAGAAACGATATGGAACAGAACAAAACACACCATCCTCACCATTATCCCCCCAAAACTGTTATTCCTTTTATCCTGGTTATTTTACTGGGGCTTTTTGTGGTGGTTCTTTTCAATCCCGGGCTTTGGTTTAAACCACTTTCAGGATATATGACCCGGAAACTGGAACAGCATCTGAATGCGGAGTTTTTTATCGGGTCTGTTGAAGGAAATTTCAACCGGGCGATCTATGTCGATTCCCTCCAAATCCAGAATCATGATCAGACGTTTTCCTTTTATGCGGACAGTGTGTCTTTTTCCTATAAAAATATTGTGTTCCTGGCCATGACCCGCACCATTGATACACTCAGCCTGGTCAATCCGGTTCTGAAATCAGGTCCTGCCTTTTCCCAACAACCTGATGAAAATATTGCAGCCACCCTGGTAAAAGTCCTTGATGAATTTCCCGCCCTGAAAATCAATACCCTTTCCATTCAGCATGGACAGATAATCCGGTCGCAGCCGGAGGGTAAAACACTTCAAATACATGATGTATCAGGTGACTTTTCCGTCAATAACCGGGGATCAACAACCCGGCTCGATGCCCGGTCCCTCTCGTTTATGATTCCGGAAGAAAAACTGGGAGTGGATAGTCTGAAATTTTCCGTGTCCGCTTTGAAGGGTCTCGTGAAGGTCCAAAATCTTACAGCCTGGTTTGATGGGATGCAAATGGATCTCTCGGGAAAGTTTCAGCCTGCTCAAACCCTTCCTTTCAAAGGGGAAGTCCTTCTTCAACAGTTCCGTCCCGCCCGCTGGATTCCCCGCTTTGAAGCCTACCCCGAAGATGTACTGGATATTCTCGTGGATTTTTCGGGAAACCGGAGCCATCTGTGGGGAAATTTTTCTCTCCAGGGTGTCCTGACTCACGAAATTCTTCGCCAGTGCGAAGGAAATATCCGCCTTCTCCATGACAAAATGGAACTTAATCATGTGGCGTTTAAGAACACATATCTTGATGCCATGATCCGGAGCTTTAGTTTTGATCACGGGTCTCTTTACCTGGATAGCCATATTGACCGTATCAGCTTCCCTAAAGAATTCCCCCTTTCTGATATGACAATTGCCGGTGATGTGACAGCTTCAGGACGTCTCCCTGATTCCCTCATGATTTATTACGGATTATCCGGAAATTACAAACAGGAATTTTCTATTGATGCCATTGAAGGTCAAGTCCTCTTTCAGAATCAAAACCTGTTTTTTGCCGATACAACAAGGATACGTCTTCCGGGTCTGGCTTTGGATCTCCAGGGTTACATAGATTCCTTGTCTGCATTGGATCTCCGCTTTGATATGATGGCAGATGACTTCCGGCATGATCTGAACACGACAGACCGGCTGGAGCTGGGAGATGCTAGGATCCAGGGGCGCCTTCAGGGGAAACTGTCTAATCCTGATATCTCTGCGATTTATCTCATCAATGATGCTTCGATGAATGATTACCGGGTTTTCCGCGCCCGGGGTGCAGCATCGGTGGCCCAAATAATGAGCCATTCCTCCGGGAACTTTTATATGGACCTGAGCGGACTTGAAATTCCACCCTATACTATCAATAATGGCGATGTCTTCCTTGAATTTAAAAATGATACGGTCCTGATTAATTCCTTATCACTCAATACACATGAAAACCGTATGGAATTTGTGGGGAAACTGACCCTGGACAGCTTGTTGATGATTCAGGAATTTGCAGCGAACATCCAGGGTAATGATCTCTTTCTCCAATCCCCTTTTTATATTGATCTCAGGCAGAATCAGGTGGATGTTTCACCGGTGTCGATGCAGTTTAATGAAGGGTTTCTTAAAGGAGAAGGTTCCTGGGACTCCTCCCGGCGATTCCGTGTCAAGATTCAGGGTGAATCCCTGGATTTATCCCAAATACTGTCAGTGGGATCCTACCCGGTGGATGCCGGCGGCCTGACGAATTTTCAGGTTGAATTATCAGGATTGCAGGAGAATCCGGCCCTCCAATTTGAAGGACGTGTGAAGGATTTTACCTATGGCCAATATCATTTTGAAGATCTTGCAGCGAATTTTACCTACAAGGATTCACTACTGGTACTAAAAAAAGCCGGTATTGCCCAAAATCCCAGGGATTATATCAACCTCTTCGGGCAATTTCCCCTGTATTTAGGCTATGAAAAGGACCTCCTGCTGACTTTTCCAAAGGATGATCCCTTTTCCCTGACCCTGGAGATCAATCAGTTTTCCACCGGTATCTTTTCTTCCCTCCACAAGGCCATACAGGAGATGAATGGACTGGCAAATGGCGTGATTACGGCCGGTGGATCCTACCGGAATCCGAAAATCCTATGGAATGTGACCCTGGAGGATTTTCGTCTGAATGGATTTGCTTTTGACAGGATCCTGTCCCGCTTGTCGTATAAAAATCAAAAAATATCCATAGAAAACGTTGATCTGATCACTGAAGCCGGATCTTATTCCATGAGCGGATTTTATCCTGTGGATTTGAGCTTTTTACCGGTTTCCCGGCGGGTTCATCCCCAGGATAGCTTGTCAATCCGCCTGGAAGGGAAGGACGGAACCTTGTTTTACCTGGAACCCCTGATCAAGGTTTTGGAAGGTTCGCAGGGAACCTTTATCACAGAACTTGAACTTAGCGGTTCTCCCTTGAAACCAGCTCTTAATGGCCAGCTTGTTCTGGAAAAAAGCACTTTGACACTTAAAGACCTCCTGAATCCGATCCGGAATGTTGAGGGGATTTTTCGTGTGCAGGATAATTTCATTGATGTGAATCTCAAGGGGAATATGGAAAAAGAAGATACCCGCCTGTTTAATCTGGGCAGGAATGTCGCTAAAAACCGCAATGTAACCATGACAGGCCGGATCGATATTCAAAACATCGTGAGTCCTGTCCTGGATTTGCACCTGACAGGAAAGAATATATACATCCGGAGCTTGAATGACCGGATCGATCTGATCGGGGACGGGGATATTACCTTGCGTGGCCGGGATACCCTGAGGGCGGAGGGGATTTACGCTGCCAGGGAAGGGGTGTTGAATTTTGACTTTAAGCCATCGGTCCAGAAAAGGTCCCGGCAGAACCAAAAAAAATTTTTTGAATATATCCTTGAAATCCCCGCGAATGGCAATGTCTTTTTGCGGAATGAGTTGATTGATGCCGAACTGGAAGGGGATATCGTTTTGGAAAAGCGGGCAAACGAACCTCAGATTCTGGCCGGCAATCTGTCTGTACGCTCAGGTAAGTTTTACTACTACAGCGCTATTTTTGATATTGAATCCGGTGAAATCTCTTTTGATCCCTATGCCAACAACATCACACTGAATTTTCGGGCCGTTACACCGGTTTTGGACGGCTCAAACCAAGTGATTGCTACCCTGACGGGAGATGTGGATAAGCCGACCATCCAGCTGTCAGATGAGAAAAATATGTTCACCTCACAGGCTGAAATCATTCAATTGCTGACGACAGGGACTGTCAGTAACGGTCAGTTTGTCTCAGGGGCTGCCCAGAGTTACCTGGAAACGATTTTTAAAAAAGAACTTGAACGCACCGCCAGTGAATGGGGTGGATTTGAACGGGTGGATCTGAAATCCCAGGGATCCCTCTTTGAAAACCCCAACCTGGATAGTCTGACGATTTTATTGGAACGACGAATCGGAAAGGATTTGTATTTGAGCTATGAACAGGCTTTGAGCAATAATAACACGAACAGAAATATTGAACTGGAATACAGACTGAACCGGAATTTTTCTATCATCGGGGAAGCTGATGATGAGAGTGTTTCCTTTTCATATCGGATTCGGTTTCAGTATTAGAGGATGATGTGAACCGATACAATTTCTTTTTACCTGTGATGTTGTTTTGTATTCTGGCGGGGGTTTTGTATTCCTCCGATTTTCAGTATCAGGACAAAACGGTAGGCCGTGTGGAATTCAGCGGACATGAGTATTTTAGCGAGCGGGATTTGAAACGGATGACCTCTATTCAATCCGGTGGATTATTCAGAAAACGGCGGCTTTTTAACCGGCGTGTGTTGAACCGGGACCTTGAGGAAATTCAGCGTAACTATATTGCCGAAGGGTTTTTACAGTGCCGGATTTCCGATTCCCTGGTACTGACGGACAAAAACCGGGTGAATATTACCATTGAAATACATGAGGGTCCCCGTTTTTATGTGAATACCTTCGAAATCAGGGGGAATACACTCATCTCTGACGCCGAAATCATGTCCATGATGAACATCAAGCCCGGTGATCCTTTCAAACCATTTGAATACCAACGGGGACTTCAGTTGATTAAGGATGAATACGGGACCATGGGACGTCCCTTTGTGACGATTGAAGAACAGATCCGGGAAGATGTGCAGATGGATATCAGTCTTCTTATCGATGAGGATGCCGTGTATTCTGTGGATAAAATTGAAATCACAGGTAATACATCAGTCCTGGAAAAAACCATCCGGAAGGAAATCCTTGTGGAACCGGGGGATATCTTCAATCTGGAGGATATTAAAAAAAGCCGCGTGCACATTTTTGAATTGGGGACATTTAACAGTGTGAACATCATTCCGGTGAACCGGAATCCTGACAGCCTGACGGTGGGGCTGCGCATTCGTTTATCCGAATCCCTGCCACGGCGCTGGGATGCAAATATTGGTATCCGACAGGGGCGGATAGCCGAGTTGAACCAGACCTATCTCTATACACAAGTGGATTGGTTGCATAAAAATCTCTTCCACCGGGCCAGACGATTTCAAGCGAAGGGGAATTTTGGTGTTGTATGGGATCAGGAAACTTTTTTCAGAAAGAGTATACCCTCCTATGGGGTGGACCTGTCCTATACCCGTCCCCGGATTTTATCCATGCGTTTTCCCACAACCTTTAAAGTGTATTACAACAAAGATGTTTATTCTCCTTTTACCCAGAATATTGATGAAAATGATGAGCTCATCACCACTGGTGTGGAAGTCTCATCGTTGTGGAAACTGGAGCGGAAACTTAATACCATCGCCAGTTTTTCCCTTCAGAGTGTTGAAAGTATTCTCTCAGAAGAAAAAAGTGAAATTCAGCGCCGTTTAAGCTGGCAGATCCGTTTTGACAACCGGGACAATTTTCTGTTCCCGCGGAAGGGATGGAATATGGATGGCGATTTTCAATGGGTCAAAGGTATTTCCGGAAGCCCGACGGATTATTACCGGTGGGATATATCCGTCAGCAGATATCTGCCTGTTTTTGAAAGGCTTGTGTTAGCGGCCCGCGTGGAAACGGGATTTATTGACAATCAGGCGGACAGGCCTCCATTGATTGTGATGTACCGGATGGGAACAGAAACCACGGTGAGGGGCTGGTCCCAGTCCATCGGACGGGAATTTGAAACACCGGATGGCCTGATTGTCTATGCCGATTATGCAAAAGCACTGGCAAATGTAGAACTGAGAATCAACCTTCCCTGGAATTTTGGTCTGGAATTCTTTGCGGATGCAGGACATCTGCATGAAACATATCGGAGTGTGTGGAATTTGGACCAATTCTATGTGAGTGTGGGTCCGGGTATCACTTATTCCACCTTTATCGGCCCTATTCGCCTTGAATTTCCCTTTGTCATTACAGATCCCAGTGGACGATTCCAGCGATGGGATCAACCGGAAAAACACTTTATTATCGCCCTTTTATTTGCTTTTTGATTTCGTTAATATTCGGAACAATTTACAGGCTTCAAACTATAAAACGGTGATGTTCAAAGGACTAATACGAGCGAGAGGAAAATTATGAGAAAAGCACTTCCCGTGATACTGACACTATTACTTTTGATTGCAGCCTCCTGTGACAGGCGCAGCCCCGATCAATTGCTTGAAGATGCAGAAGTCAATCTGACGCAGGAAAAGTATGATGAGGCCATACAAGACCTGCAAGGATTGCTTAAAAAGTATCCGGTTCATGAAAAAGCAGCAGAAAGTGCCTACCGGATTGCGGAAATTCACATGAATAAACGCCAGAAAATTGAAGATGCAATAGACGCTTTTATTTATACGGCTGATGAATATCCTGATACAGAATTTGGTCCCAAGGCCCGTTTTATGGCAGGATTTCTTCTCGCCAATAATACAGACCGCCTGGATGAAGCGAAAAAGGTTTATGAGGATTTTCTGAAAGCCTATCCGGATCATGAGTTGAGTATGGCAGTAACCTTTGAAATTGAGAATTTGGGTAAACCCTTGGATAATATTCCTCAGCTGAAACCCATTCTCCATGAGAAAGAAGCTTCTCAAAGAGCCCAAAATCCTGACAGGAAGTAAACCATGGATTTCAACATTCAGTTACTGAACCAACAAATTCAGAAAGAGAGTGCTTTTGTTGAGGATATTCTGGCAGAATTGCGAAAGGTGATTGTGGGTCAGGATATCATGATTCGCCGCTTGTTAACAGGATTGCTGGCTGATGGTCATATACTGCTGGAAGGAGTTCCCGGACTGGCCAAGACCCTGACAGTAAACTCCCTGGCCCTGAGTATCAAGACACTTTTTCACCGGATACAATTTACACCGGACCTACTGCCTGCTGATTTAATCGGAACGTTGATATACAATCAAAAAACATCTGGTTTTGAGGTGAAAAAGGGGCCGATTTTTGCAAATATCATTCTGGCCGATGAAATCAACCGTTCTCCTGCCAAGGTCCAGTCCGCCCTGCTGGAAGCCATGCAGGAAAGGCAGGTCACCATCGGTGACAACACATACAGGCTGGAAGAACCTTTCCTGGTTCTGGCAACCCAGAATCCGATTGAACAGGAAGGAACCTATCCGCTTCCGGAAGCTCAGGTAGACCGTTTCATGTTGAAAATCCGGGTGACATATCCTTCAAAAGAAGAAGAGATGAAAATCCTGAATCTGATGACGGGTGCCCAATTGCCAAAACGTGTGAAGGCGGTTGTGACTCCTGAACAAATTATTCAGGCCAGGGAAGTCATCCGGGGAATTTATGTTGATGAAAAAATTCACAAATATGTAACGGATCTTGTATTTGCCACCCGGTATCCGGAAGAGTACGGTCTGGATAATTTGAAGCCCCTCATTGATTTCGGGGCGTCTCCCCGGGCTTCCATAAACCTGGTGAATGCAGCCAAAGCCAATGCTTTCCTGGATCACCGGGGATACGTCACACCCGAGGACATCCGGGAACTGGGCGCAGATGTTTTACGTCACCGGATTATTCCCTCCTTCGAGGCGGAAGCGGAAGAAATCACAGTTGAAGATATGATTCGAAATATTTTCGAAGTAATCCCCGTTCCCTGATCTATGCTGTCCGGAGAAATACTCAGGAAAGTCAGACAAATTGAGATTCAGACCCGGCGGGCTGTCAATGAGGTCTTTGCCGGGGAGTATAAGTCTGTTTTCCGCGGTCAGGGGATGGAATTCTCCGAGGTCCGCGAATATCAGATCGGTGACGATATCCGCCGGATAGACTGGAATGTAACAGCCCGCTTTTCCCATCCCTATATACGAATCATGGATGAAGAGCGTGAACTGACAGTCTATTTTGCCGTGGATATCTCTTCATCTACCCAATTTGGAACAGCTGAGCAATTTAAAAGTGAACTGGCTGCGGAAGTGTGCAGTGTGCTCTCTTTTTCTGCTATCCGGAATGGCGATAAAGTGGGTATGATCAGTTTTAACGACCGGATTGAAAAGTATATTCCTCCCCGGAAAGGGAAATCCAATGCTATGCGGGTGATCCGGGAAATCCTCTTTGGTGAACACCGGGCCGGTAAAACAGATATCAATGGTTCTCTCCAGTATCTGTTCAGAGTCGCCCGGAAAAAAAGTGTTGTTTTCATCGTCAGTGATTTTTACGACCTGGATTTTAACCAGTCCCTTAAACCCCTGGCCAATAAACACGATGTGATCCTCCTGCATGTAGTGGATCCTATCGATAGAGCATTGCCGGATCTGGGATTCATCACCTTTATGGATCCTGAGAGTGGGGAAATGCGGATTGTTGATACAGGGGATAAAAATATCCGCGAACAATATGCCCTGGCTTTTGCAGAACGGTCTGTACGACTGGATAAAATGGCGAAAAATGCAAAAGCCGATCTTATTACACTCCACACCGATCAGTCCTATCTGGAACCTCTGGCGAATTTTTTCAGAATGAGGGGGAAGCTATTTCATTGAAACCTGTCTGTTACTTCTACGGTATCCTTTTCCTTGTCTCCGGTTTATGGGCGCAAAATATCTCAACCCATGTTGAACCGGACAGTGGATATATCGGAGATGCATTTACCGTAACATATTCCATTACCCTGCCGGATCAGGCACGGATTGAGCCTCCCCGCTTTGAAGAATCAATCCCGGATTTAAGATTACTATCCCAATCCTCCGATACCCGTTTTGATGAAGGGCAGTATACCCGGATTTTTACCCTTCAGGTTACCGCCTTCGATACGGGTTACCAGATAATTCCTGCTGTCCCATTTAAAATTCAGCAAGAAGGCGACAAATCCTTTAAAACCATCAGCAGTGATTCGATGCGTATCAGAATCCTTTCAGCCATCCCAAAGGTTCAGTCCCCGCCTGAAGTCTATGAACCCCTGCCCGTTCCCCTCTTTACTTTGCGTCAGAAAATAATCCTGGCTCTTCTTCTGGTCCTTTTGATTCTTGCAGTTATTTGTATCTTTCACCGGCGCAGGACACGGATTCCTGAAGGCATAAAAGGGAATTCACTTGTAGCGCCCTTTGATGAAGCTGAACAGTCTTTTCAAACCCTTGAAGAAAGGGAATATCTTGAGAAAGGGGAGTGGAAAACCTTTTATTTGGAACTTACGACCATTCTAAAAAGGTATATTGAACGGACCTTTTATCTGCATATCACCGATTTGCCAACGGCTGAACTGATTCCGGTGCTGAAAAAAGAAATACCAGATATGTGGACCGAACCCATGTCGGATCTGATTCGTTACAGTGACCTTGTTAAATTTGCCCGCCTTGAATCCTCTATCGAACAGGGACGACAGGATCTGAAACAAGCTCGTGAATGGTGTAAAATGGTGGAAAGGACACAAAATTCTCTTACACTTTCCGAGGAAACTAAGAAATCTTCTTGATTTACTGCTTTAAATTTTTGATATTATTTAGCTAAAACGAAAAATGGAGTCGGCTATGTCCAAAGTATGTGATATCTGTGGTAAAGGTCCAGTTTACGGGAACAACGTCAGTCATTCCCATAATAAAACACGTCGTCGCTGGGAACCCAATCTTCAGAAAGTCCGGGTGGAGACGAATGGAACGGTGAAGCGTTTAAAGGTTTGTACGACCTGTTTAAAATCAAACCGGGTAACAAAAGCAATCTGATCCGGCACAGAAAATTTTTTGACAAAAAAGGCTCCGAATGGAGCCTTTTTTTTGGGTGAGAGTTACCGGATTTGCACCGGTTCATGGGTAAACTAATTGGATGAATATTTTTGTTTTCTGATCCAGGTTGGTATTTCCTTGTCATCCGGATCGCTGGATGTGATAGTGGTAAATAATTCCTCCTGGACCTTTTCTGTAGAATGAGTTTCCGTTTCTTTTTTTGTTTCTTTCTTTACGATGGAGTCTTTTTTGGAGATATCGATCTGTGTATTTTGTGGAGGGTCTATTCTGTTAGAATGGCTTGGTATTTCAGGCTGAGGATGTTCGATTTTTTGAGTCATTGTTTCCTGGCTGAATCCGGTGGCAATGACGGTTACCCGGATGATATCTGAAAGGTTTTCATCCATGATCATACCAAATATAATATTGGAATCAGATTCCTCTCCGGCTTCCTGGTGGATGATTTCCGAAGCCTCATGAATTTCGGAGAGCTTCATATCGGGTCCGCCGGTAAAATTGATCAGAATGCCACGGGCTCCTTTAATGCTCACGTTATCCAAAAGGGGGCTGGATATAGCCATGGATGCAGCCATCACAGCCCGGGAGGGTCCGCTGGCTTCCGCCGTTCCAACGACAGCATCCCCCATGTTTTGCATGATAGTCTTGATGTCGGCAAAATCCAGATTAATAATCCCGGTTTGGGTGATTAAATCGGAAATTCCACTGGTTGCCTGATTCAAAATGGAATCTGCCGTATATAGTGCCTCGTCGATTACCGTATCTGCGTTGACAATTTCCAGGAGTTTCTGGTTTTTTATGACAATCAGCGTATCCACATGTTTTTTCAATTCAAGGATACCCTCATCTGCCCGTTTCATGCGGGAAGGTCCTTCAAACAGGAAGGGTTTGGTAACGATACCCACCGTGAGAGCGCCCAGATCCCGGGATATTTCGGCGATCACCGGAGCAGCACCCGTACCGGTTCCTCCACCCATTCCGGCTGTGATAAATACCAGGTCGGATCCTTCCAGGACTTTCACCAGCATTTCTTTGCTTTCTTCTGCGGCTTTTCGTCCTGTATCTGCAATGGCACCGGCTCCCAGGCCGCGAGTGTATTCACGGCCAATCTGCAGCTTGGTGTCTGCCAGGTTACTGTTCAATGCCTGGGCATCGGTGTTTACGGCTATAAACTCCACACCTTTCAAATGATTCCTGATCATGCGGTTGATGGCATTTCCCCCGGCACCACCAACTCCCACAACTTTAATCTTTGCACTTTGATCGAGACTTTCATCATAGGTTATCAGCATAATAACTCCTCGGGCTTAAAATAGGTTTTTTGCAATATCTGAAAATAATTTCTTGAGTTTTCTCCAGACAGTGGAATCGCTGTCCTTTCCTGTGGGGATCAAATCCTTTTTGTTTTTGTCACTCCAATACATCAATCCGATGACGGTGGAGTATTCCGGTCCGTATTCCGTGTTTTCAAGTCCCGGCATTCGAATGGGATACCCGATCTGCGCCGGTACATGAAAAATTTTCTCACTGACCTGGCACAGTCCTTTCAAACGGGCTCCCCCCCCGGTAAAAACAATCCCGGCATGAAGGGATTTGATGTCGGTAAACTGACATATTTTCTCCCGGACCATGAGGAGAATTTCTTCAATCCGTGCTTCCACATATTGAGAGAGTTGAAAGGAATTGAGCCGTATTTCACGGTTGTCACTGAGAGATGAAACGGTCAGTTCTTCAATTCCTGCCTTTTCCGCCAACTCCGACGAAGCCCAGGCATGGGATTTTTTAATGCGTTCCGCTTCCTGGAAGGAGGTTTGAACGATGGAGGCGATATCCTTGGTAACAATGGAACCACCATAACCGATGACACCGGTGTGTTTTACAAAACCATTTTTGAAAACCGTGATATCTGTTGTTCCTCCGCCAATATCCACAAGGGCGACTCCCAGATCTTTCTGATCCTCCGACAAAATTGCCCGGGATGAGGCAAGGGGTTCCAGCACAATATTTTCTACATTTAAGCCGGTGGACTGGACGCTCCGGACCAGGTTCTTTACATTGTTGATGGCTGCCGTAACGATATGGGCATTCACCGTCAGCCGTGAGCCGGACATCTGGATGGGATTTTTCACTCCCATCTGATCATCCACAATGTATTCCTGGGGAATAACATGGATGATCTCCCGGTCTACACCCAGATTGATGTTTTTAACCGAGTCCAAAGCCCTGTTGATATCATGCTGATCTACGGGTGAAGATGTGTCGGGTCCGCTGTTTTTATGACTGATGGCCACTGTGGATGTTGAATCCAGGCTGCGGATATGATCTCCTGCGATGCCGATGGATACAGATGATATGGTGATCCCGGAATGTTTTTCTGCTTCCGCAAGAGCCTTGATAATGGATTGCTTGGTCTCTTCAATATCAATAACTACACCCCGCTTGAGTCCATTAGACAAAGATTGTCCCATTCCCAGGATCTGATATTTCTTCTCTTCCGGATCATATTGACCTATCATGGCACATATTTTTGTTGTTCCAACATCAAGTCCTGTTGTTATAATCGGATGAGACATGTATTCACCTTTTTGGTTTTACAATTACCTGTTTATCGTACCGGAGATCAATCTTTTCCAGTTGCTGAATTCGTGTGGGTGTAAGTTCATGCTGTTCTATAAAGGCTTCCAGTATGTTGATTTTCCGTTTCAAATCACTATTCCCCACATAAATCCGGGTCCGGCCGTTCCCGGGCTTTAAAATCCAGCTGTGATCCTTTTCATCCCAGTGAAGCTCCTCCACGAGGATATTGATTTCCGGATATTTTTTTCGGATCAGGCTCATGATACCAACACCCTGCCGGATTTGGGGATGCAATACCGTACTTCCGAACTCGGTGACAACCAGAGAGGGAATGCCAGTCAGGACAGGGATATCCCGGTTGTTTCGGGGCGCCGGAAGTAAAATCCCCTGATTGTCAACGGAATAAAGTTTTTCCATGTTCATGAGTAATATGGGGGTCCGTTCCCGGATTTGTATCACCAGCCTATCGGGAAGCCGCTTGTAAACCATGGCCTGGCGGATATACGGTTCCCGTTCCAGGCGTTCGGTGATCTCCAGTACTGGTATGGATAAAAGATCTTCACCTAGTGTCAATCCGGCGATATAAATGACTTCCTCTTCTGTCAGCTCATAATTTCCCGATACGATGATTTTGTTCAGACTGAAGATATTTTGAAACCGGGCATAAAGCACAGAGAGTGACACCAGGATTATGATGACGATCAGGGTCAAAAGGTATGGGATTCCCACTTTTTTCTGCTTGTCAGAACTCATGAATATTCTTTGTCCAGTTGATTGACCATTTTTTCAAAGTAGGTTGTGATGTTTCCTGCGCCCATGGCAATAACAACCATGTTTGGTTTAAGGATATCCACTATTTCATCCTTCAGCTTTTGGATATCCTCAATATATTTTACCGGCTTACGGACTAGATTGCTGATCAGCCGGCCGCTGACCCCAGGGATGGGTTTTTCCCGGGCTGGATAAATACCTGTGATAACCACATAATCCCCATCAGACAGAGCCTTTCCAAAATCCTCGGCAAAATCCCGGGTGCGTGAAAACAGATGAGGCTGAAAGATGGCAAGTATTTTCCGGTCCGGCCACTGGTCCCGGACAGCTTTCAGTGTTTGCCGGATTTCTTCCGGGTGATGGGCATAATCGTCGATAAAAGGGACACCGCCGATAATCCCTTTCAGCTCAAAACGACGTTCCACCCCCTGGTAGGCTGCCAGTCCGCCCCGGATATCCTCCTCATCAATTCCAATCCAAATAGCCAGAGATGCCACGGCTGCTGCATTCTGTGCAAAGTGCCGGCCGGGGACAGGTACTGAAAAGGGTCCGTACTTTTTTCCCCTGTATGTCAGGCTAAACCGGGATTGACCCCCATGAAAAGCATAGTGGTCCATCCTGAAATCAGCATTTTCATGAAATCCGTACGTGACATGGGGGGCTGTGATAGCCGGAAGTATCTTCCGGATGTTGGGATTATCCAGACACACCGTAAGCATACCCCAAAAAGGAATGGCATTACAGTATTGCAGGAAAGCTTCACGAATATCCTGCAGGTCCCGGTAAATATCCAGGTGATCTGAATCGATGGATGTCACAATACCCATAGCCGGTTCCAGAGACAGAAAGGTGCGATCGTACTCATCTGCTTCAATCACCAGCCAGGGGCTCTTGCCGATACGGGAATTTGAATGACTGCCTTTATCAATGCCACCAATGATGGCCGTCGGATCAAGGGTTGCCTGGGTCAGCACGGAAACAAACATAGAGGATGTGCTTGTTTTTCCGTGAGTCCCTGCCACGCCGACAGAAAAATGATTCATTTTTAATATTTCCCGAAGCAGGGCAGGTCTTTTGATTACCGGCAGGTGACGTTTTTTTGCTTCCTGAATTTCCGGATTATCCTTGGGGACAGCACTGCTGTGAACCAGCAACTGGGCATTGTGGATGTTCTGGGCCGAATGGCCTGTATACACATCAATACCTTTTTCCTTTAACCGGGCCGTGATAGGTGAAGCACTGGCATCTGAACCACTGATTTTAAATCCTTGTGAGACAAGATATTCAGCAATACTGCTCATGCCGATACCACCGATACCGATGATGTGAATTCGCTCAATATGTCCAAACAGTGTTTTCAAAAGGGTAGATCCTCAACAATATGTTGTACGATTTTGGAAAGTCCGTCCTCGATGGTTTCAGGAAAATGATTTGTCAGGTCTTCCAGGATCTCCGGTCGGGCTATCAGCTGACGGACAGTTGTATCCAAAGCTCCCTCCTCAAAGCGATCCTCGGTAATCACAACGGCGATTCCCCTTTTTTCAAAGGCTTTTGCATTGTGAAATTGATGATTGGCGGCAGACGAGGGGAGAGGGATAAGAATTGCGGGTTTTTTTACATATTCCAGTTCGGCCAGAGTCAGGGCACCAGCCCGGCAAAGAATCAGGTCGGCTGCTGCATAAGCCGTACCCATATCCTCAATGAATGGATGCAGGTGAATATGATCCTTCTTTTCAAAATCCTTCCGGATCAGATCATAGTGTCGGGGACCTGTTTGCCACAGGATCTGAAGGGGTAAATCCTTTACCCAGGCTTCTGCATTTTTGGATACTTCCCGGTTCATATTCAGAGATCCCTGGGATCCGCCGAAAACAAAAAGGGTTTTCCGGCCATCCTTAAGATTCCATGTATTTAATGCCGATGGTTTATCTGTCAATTTTAGGGTACTGCGGACCGGATTTGGTGTTTGGATCAGGCGGGTACCGGGATGGATATCTAGGTGGGAGAGCACATCCTCATAGGCATAAAAAAGTATGCGTGCATGTTTTACAAGAATTTTTGTTGTGATTCCCGGCCAGGCATTTTGTTCCTGAATGTACAGGGGGATTTTTCGACGGATGGCTTCCCGCCCCGGCACGCCGGATACATAGCCCCCTGTTGCAATGACCAGGTCCGGTTTTATCGATGTAAACAGGCGTTTGACCATCCAGACTGATTTAAGAAGCCTGAAAGGAAATTTCAGGTTGTTCAGAACTGCCCCCTTGTACAAAGATCGGGCAACCCCTTTTATGGGAATGGTGTACTTTTTGTGAAAAAGTCCCCTTTCATCCCGGTTTGCCTCAATACCCAGAGCTGATCCGATATAGAAAAACCGGATATCATAGCCAGGATACTGCTGAATCAGGACCCGTTTCAGTTCCCGGGCGATGGCAACAGCCGGAAAATAATGTCCTCCGGTTCCTCCACCGGTCATTAGGACGTTAATATGTTTTGTAAACCGTTTCAGCGTGAAAAGTCTCCCTGATAATTCGAAATAAAATGCCCAGTAATGCACCGTTTATAAGAAGTTGTGAACCGGAATAACTCACAAAAGGCATGGGCAAACCAGTCACCGGAAAAAGTCCTACTGTTACTCCCATGTTAAACAGGGCATACAGGACAAGTGAAATATTGATACCAAAAACGATATATTTTCCGTACATATCGTGAATATCCATGGACAGTCGGATCAGGCTGATAAAGATAAGAACAAAGAGCAGGATGAATAATCCGGCACCCAGAAAACCCCATTCTTCCCCGATAATGGAATAGATAAAATCTGTATGTGCTTCGGGAAGGTACAGATTTTTCAGCATACTTTTTCCGAGTCCTGTGCCAGTCAGCCGTCCGTTTGCCAGGCTGATCAGGGATTGGTTGATCTGATAGGCACTGCCGGATGGGTTGGATTCTTTTCCCAGAAACACCAGGACCCGGCTCCAGCGGTAATCAGAAATCCGGATATAGACAAAGGCACCCAGTAAAAGGGGAAGGGTGGTTATTGTAAGGTGTTTCAGGGGGACTCCCCCCACATACAGGATAATACAGGTGATAAGGAACAGAATGACAGCGGTGGAAAAATCGGGTGCCAAAGCAATCAGAAGAATGGGAATGCCCAGGGCGATCAACGGAGGTAAAAGTCCCTGCTTATAGGATGTGATCGTTTCTTCCCGGTTCGAAAGGTAGCTTGCCAGGTAAATAATCAGGGTAAATCGCAGGATCTCAGACGTTTGGATGGTCATGACACCGGTCCGGATCCACCGGGCGGGATCAGAGCGGTTGCTGATCATATTTTGGATAAAAGGCAGGATGACAGCGACGAGGGTCAAAATATAGATCAGCCGGATGTGTTTCCTGAAGGTCCGGTAATCAATCAAATAGCAGGCCAATCCCAAAAGGAGAGCCATAAAAAGCCGTTGGAGATGATGGAAAAAGTAAGCATTACTGTTTCCATAACGTTCCAGAGAGATCTGGCTGCTGGCAGAAAAGAGCATGATGGTTCCCAGAAGCACCAGAAGTGCCAATGAAACTTTCAAAATCAGAATATATCCAGGATATGTGGTGGTTCTTTCATTCATTTGAGTTTTTTGACGATTTTCATGAAATATTCACCCCGTTCCTCAAAATTTTCAAACTGATCAAATGAAGAACAACCGGGAGAAAGAAGGACAATATCGCCGGGGTTTGCATTCTCATACGCTTTTGCCACGGCTTTATCCAGGGTTTTACAGGCAGTGATATTTTTCGTATCCAGTTCAAAGGCGATAATCTCTGCTGCTTCTCCGATGGTATATAGGTGTTTTATGTGGTCCAAATGATCATTCAGCGGGGTAAACGGAATTCCCTTGTCCCGGCCGCCCAGGATGAGATGGACTGGTTTATTGAAACTTTTCAAAGCCACAATCACCGAATCCACATTGGTTGATTTGGAATCATTGTAAAAAAGGACATTGTTTTTCGAATCCACATATTGAAGCCTGTGAGGTACGCCTTTAAAAGTGGTAAGAGATACGGTGACGCCTGCAGAGGATTCGAGAAACGAGGCAGCTGCGGAAAAAGCACTCATGATATTGTACTTGTTATGGAGTCCCGGCAACAAAATTTTGGATTCTTCAATCTGATAGGGAACATTTTTGATTTTGAAGTTGAAATATCCGTTTTCAAAGCCGGCTAACCGGTCTGTATGTTTATTCATCGTTACAGGAATGACTTTGGCTTTCACATTGGCATATTTCACGATATTGGGATCATCAATATTCAGAACGGCATAACGTTCCCGGGACTGGTGATTGAATATGTTCATTTTCGCCTGGATATAATCTTCAAATGAACGGTAGCGGTCCATGTGATCCGGTGTCAGATTCAGGAGGACAGCGGTATGGGGGGAGAACAGTTGGATGTTTTCCAGTTGAAAACTGCTGACTTCCACGACATAAATCGGATGGCGGTCCTGTTGGAGGGATTGGAAGATCGCTTCGGAAAAGGGGTATCCATTGTTTCCACAGGCAACGGCATCCAATCCGGATTTGTTCAGGATATCCGCCGTCAGTTCCGTGGTGGTGGTTTTGCCATTTGACCCGGTGATGGCAATTGTAGGTGTATCGGCAAACCAGAAGGCGACTTCAATTTCAGATATAACAGGGACATTGTTCCAACGTAGCTGATCGGCAATTTTTGCCCGGGTTGGGATGCCGGGGCTGATGACGGCAAAATTGGCATCGAAAAGCTGTTCGGAATGTTCACCAAATTCGTAATCCACACCCCATTCTTCAAGTTTGCTCACCAGTTCCGGTGTTTTCAGATCCGGATTACTTTCGCTGACAATCACATCTGAGCCCTGGGATGACAGGAGACGGGCGACAGCCAATCCGCTCCGCTGAGCTCCCAAAACCACGACTTTTTTTCCTTCTACATAGATCATAACTTTCACCGTATTTTAAATGTGACAAGACTCATCAGGGCAAACATGATTCCCAGTATCCAAAAGCGGATAACCACCTTACTTTCATCCCATCCTTTTAATTCAAAGTGATGGTGCAGGGGGGCCATTCTGAAAACCCTTCGCCCAACTCCATATTTTTTTGCTGTATATTTAAAAAAAGTTACTTGTATCATAACACTCACCGCTTCAATCACAAAAACTCCCCCCACCAGGAAGAGGAGAAGTTCCTGTTTGATGAGGACGGCAATTGTTCCGATGACAGCGCCGTAGGTCAGGGAGCCGGTATCTCCCATGAAAATCTCTGCCGGTTTGGCATTGTACCAGAGGAAGCCCACAAATCCTCCCAGCATGGCCGCCAGGAAGACGGTAATTTCCCCTGCTCCGGGCATGTAGAGGATATGCAGGTATGAACTGAAATCTACACGACCGGTGATATAACTGATAGCCGCGAATACCATAGTTGTAATACTTAACAGGCCTGTGGCCAGCCCATCCAGTCCGTCTGTGAGGTTCACGGCATTGGAAGAACCGGTTATCACCA